>JAXHUV010000256.1:0-3145 GCA_034189445.1 Pseudomonadota bacterium | reverse complement strand
CTCAAGCAACCACTCCACCGTCTCATGGGCACATTCGGCTCCGGAACCCATCAGGATGACCACCCTGTCGGCCTCGGGGTGGCCGACATAGTCAAACAGCCGGTATTGGCGGCCGGTAATGCCGGCAAACCGGTCCATCACGGCTTCAAGCTTTTCCGGAAAAGCCTGATAGAAGGGGTTGATGGCCTCCCTGGCCTGGAAGAAGGCATCCGGGTTCTGGGAGGTGCCGCGAACCACCGGCCGATCCGGCGTCATCCGGCGATTACGATGTGCCTCCACTCCTTCGTGAGATACCAGCGCCTGCAAATCCTCGTCACTGAGCGCAGCAATCTTGGAAATTTCATGGGAGGTCCGGAAGCCGTCGAAGAAATGCATCACCGGCACCCGGCTTTCCAGGGTTACCGCATGGCCGATCGCAGCCAGGTCCTGTGCTTCCTGAACCGATCCCGAAGCCAGCAGGGCAAAGCCGGTGCCGCGGGCACTCATTACGTCGGAATGGTCGCAGAAAATAGACAAGGCATGAGTGGCGACACTGCGGGCGGCAATGTGCATGCAAAATGGTGAAAGTTCACCGGCAATCTTGAACAGGTTGGGCAGCATCAGCAACAGCCCCTGGGAGGCGGTAAAGGTGGTCACCAGTGAACCGGCCTGAAGAGCCCCGTGCATGGCACCCGCAGCACCGGCCTCGGACTGCATCTCCACCACGCTGGGCACCTGTCCCCAAAGATTGGGCTTGCCCAGGGCCGCCCAGTCATCGGCGTGTTCGCCCATCACCGAGGCGGGAGTTATCGGGTAAATGGCAATGGTTTCACTCAGGCGGTAAGCCACCGAAGACACAGCTTCATTGCCGTCAAGTGTATGAAACTCCATGGCCGGGGCTCCTTGTTGTGATGAGGCGGGCGGACAGTTCTCAGTCTAGCAGACTTGGGGGAAACAGGATCAGAACTTGCCTGACCCTGTATTGACCCAATCTCGAAGCGCTCTTCGCCCATGATACTTTGGCGTATCCTCCGGAGGAAATGCGCTATTCACGGCTTCACCAACCGATCCAGCCGCAGACGTTCACGTTCGTCAAACAGTCGACGGCCACCCCAGGAGACCGCCACAAGGGCTCCAAACCCGGTACCAACGGTAATGGTCAGCATCACCAGAATCTGGTATTTCACCGCCACAGCCGGAGGACTGCCCGCCAGGATCTGGCCAGTCATCATGCCCGGCAGGCTGACAATACCAGCAGCGGCCATGGCGTTGATTGAGGGCATCATGCCACTGCGCATGGCCTCCCTCCGGATATCCTCCATTGCCTGCTGCCAGGTCTGGCCCAGCATCAGCCGGTTCTCGATAACCGCCCGCTGGCGCCAGACCGATTCATTCAACCGATCCAGCGCCAGGCTCACGCCCGTCATGGTGTTGCCAAGCATCATGCCCAGCAGGGGAATGGCGTATTGCGGGGCATACCAGGGTTCCGGGCCGATCACGACCGTCAGGGCCAGGATTGTCACCGTGAAGGACGAAATAAACATCGCCCCCGTGCCGATACCGAACGCCCACCAACCCTGTAGTCGTCGAGCCTGACGCGCGACAACCTCCCGGCCCGCAACCAGCAGCATCACTGCCGCCAGGAGTGCAATCCAGTAGAATGCGGAAGACGCGAACAGCGCTTCCAGCACCAGTCCGATCAACGCCAGTTGAATGACTGTGCGGAGTGCGGCAATCAGCAGACTTCGGGTGATGCCAAGCCGGGCCAGATAGCCGGTTGCAGCCAGGGCCACGACTAACAGACCCGCCAACCCCAGCTTCCACCAGGCCAGATCAATCACTTCCATGGTCGCGCTCCAGCCTGTTGCCATGAATCCGGTAACGGGCATCCGCCACCCGATGGATCTGAGCAGGATCGTGGGCGACCCAGAAGGTAGCAATCCGGCGTCGCCGGATCTCTTCCAGCAACCAGTTTTCAATGGCTTCCGTGCTGTCGTTATCCAGATTGGCAGTCGGTTCGTCCAGCAAGAGAGCCTCGGGCTGAAGCGCCAGGGCCCGCCATAACGCAAGCCGCTGCCGCTCCCCCGAGGACAGCCGGCTGACCGACCAGTCCATCACCCCGGCCGGGAACCCCAGCGCTGACGGTAGTCTCGCCTTCGCATCATCCGGGAAGTGATCGCCCACATCATCAAACCACCACTGGCTGTCTGCTGGCACCATCACCACCCGGCTTCGCCACTGGTGTGCGGGAACATCCAACTGGGCCGTATCACCCAGAGCAACCCTGCCGCCGTGCGGCTCCAGATCAGCCACGGCCCGCAGCAGACGGCTCTTGCCGCTGCCCGAAGGACCAGACAGGCAGGCAACCTGGCCATCGGGCACCGTCAGTGACACCTTACTTAGAGTGCCAACGCTTAGATTTTCAAGCACAAGATCCGTCAAGATAGCATCAACCAGGGCTCGCCAAAGTTTGTAACGGCCATACCATTGCACAGTGTCCTGCCAACAACCAGCCACACAGGCCATGGCTGTGTGAAATCCCGGATTGTTATCGAGACCACCACCAGTGCCAGTGTGATTATTTTCTGCTGACGTCGAATCAAACCATAGCCAGCCGTCGCTCGGGCAGTAACATTGACAGCAAGGCTGCCACGGCCACCAAACCCGATGATATCCACAAACAGGCCTCCAGCCCCCAGGCCTGGTAGACCCACCCGGACAGAATCGTTCCCAGCAACCGGCCGGCGGCATTGGACATGTAATAGAAACCCACATCCAGAGACACGCCGTCACCACGGGCATAGCTAACGATGAGGTAGCTGTGCAGCGACGAGTTGACGGCAAACAGCACGCCAAACAACAGCAGGCCACCGACAATCACAGTCTGGGGTGACCAACCGGTCGTCAGGCCAATGGCGATCGCTGCCGGAATCAGCGCCAGGGCTGCCGCCCAGAGCACGGCAGGCTGTTTGCCTTCCTTGTTGCCGGTTATGCGTGGCGCGATAGCCTGGATAAAGCCATAGCCGATAATCCAGGTGGCCATAAACCCGCCCACTTTCCAGAAGTCCCAGCCGAAGACCGTGTGCAGGTAGACCGGCAGCGCCACCACAAACCAGACGTCGCGGGCTCCGAACAGGAACATACGAGCCGCGGACAACACATTGAT
>JAXHUV010000255.1:0-3168 GCA_034189445.1 Pseudomonadota bacterium | reverse complement strand
TTCCTCGGCACTGGCCGTGAGGAAGATTTTCACCGACGCATCCGGGAATACCACCGTGCCCATGTCGCGACCATCGGCGACCAGGCCCGGCACCCGCCGGAAGTCGCGCTGGCGCTGCAACAGCGCGTCCCGGACCGGCTGCATCACGGCCACCTTTGAGGCATCGTCGCCAGCCGACTCTGTACGTATATCCGCGCTGACATCCTGTCCGGCCAGAATGACTTTCACTGGCTCGCCTTCCGGCGTGGGCTCAAATGCCACATCCAGTCCGGCAGCAACGTTTACCAGACCGGCCTCATCATCCAGAGACACGCCCTGGCGAACCGCTGCCAACGCCGTCAGCCGATACAAAGCACCGCTATCAAGCAGATGCCAGCCCAGCTTTCGGGCCAGCATCTGGGTAATCGTGCCCTTGCCGACCCCCCCGGGACCGTCTACGGTGATCACCGGTGCACTGCTATCCGCCATTATTCAGCCCCCTCGGCTGAGATGTTGATTCCCGTACTTTGAGCAAGTTCCACAAATCCCGGGAAAGACGTGGCCACATTGGCGCAATCGGTCACCGTGATCTCTCCCTTGGCGCGAAGCGATGCCACCGCGAAAGACATGGCGATGCGGTGGTCGCCGTGGCTGTTTACGGTGCCACCGCCAATAGTCTGGCCGCCATCGATAATGATACCGTCCGGCGTGACGGTGGTTTCCACACCCAGGGCGGCAAGGCCGTCCGCCATCACCTGGATACGGTCGCTTTCCTTGACCCGAAGCTCCTCGGCGCCCCGGAGAACCGTGCGACCGTTGGCGCAGGCGGCGGCAATGAACAGCGCCGGGAATTCGTCTATGGCCAGGGGCACCTGATCTTCGGGAATATCGATCCCCCGCAGCTCTGCCGAGCGGACACGCAGGTCAGCAACCGGCTCGCCACCGATTTCACGCTGGTCCAGAATCTCGATGCTGGCGCCCATCTGGTTCAGGATATTGAGGACCCCCACCCGGGTCGGATTCATCCCCACGTGCCGCAGGACCAGATCGGAACCCGGGGCGATACTCGCCGCAACCAGGAAAAATGCGGACGAGGAAATATCGGCAGGCACATCAATATTGGTCGCCGTCAATTTGCCGCCGCCGCTGACACTGGCCGTCGCGCCGTCCCGGTGAACATGGTAACCAAAGCCCACGAGCATACGCTCGGTATGATCGCGGGTGGGCGCCGGCTCGGTTACCGATGTACTGCCCTCGGCGTAAAGCCCGGCCAGCAGGAGGCAGGACTTCACCTGGGCGCTGGCCACCGGCATTTCATAATGAATACCGGACAGTTTCTGCCCGCCCCGGATTTTCAGCGGCGGGCGACCGCCTTCCGCGGTATCAATCGCGGCACCCATGGCCCTCAGGGGGTCGGCAACCCGCCCCATCGGGCGACCGGAAAGACTCGCATCGCCGGTCAGCTCGGAATCAAAGGGCTGGGCTGCCAGTAACCCCGCAAACAACCGCATGGCCGTTCCGGAGTTACCCAGATACAAAGGCCCCCTTGGCGCCTGCAGCCCGTGCATGCCAACGCCATGGATTCGGATAAAGCCGTCGTCCGGGCCTTCGATGGTCACGCCCATATCCCGGAACGCCTGGACCGTGGCCAGGCTATCCTCACCTTCCAGAAATCCTTTCACTTCGGTTACGCCGTCGGCCAGCGCACCCAGCATTATGGAACGGTGCGACATCGACTTGTCACCGGGCACCCGGATATCACCGGTAATCGCGCCACCGGGCTGAAGACGGAACCTTACCTGCTTCTCACTGTTGTTTGTCACGTAAGCCTGTCCTGAAAGCATCTTCGAAAAATGTTCACGCGCCGCCTTGGCGCGACTGAAGACCCGCAACAAGGTGGCACTGTCCTGATTGGCTATCGCTGTGCGCAGCTGCTCCAGATCGTGGGTAAAGTGGTCAATCACGCGCAGAACCGCATCGCGGTTCGAAAGATAGATATCATGCCACATCACCGGATCGCTGGCCGCGATTCGGGTAAAGTCCCTGAAACCGCCAGCAGCATAGCGGAAGATATCCATGTTCTCATCTTCACCCGCCAGGGTATCCACCAGTGAGAAAGCAATAAGGTGTGGCAAGTGGCTTGTGGCCGCCAGCACCTCATCATGATAGGCCGCCGACATGGTCAGTACCCTGGCACCACAGCCCTCCCATAAGGCTTTAAGCCGAGCAAGGTGTGGCTGGCTTACGTGATCGGGCGGCGTAAGGATGACCTTGTGGTTGACGAACAGCTGGTGATCGGCCGCCCGAAGGCCACTCTTCTCGGAACCGGCAATGGGGTGGCCGGGAATGACACGGGGGGACAGGCTGCCGAACACTGCCTCGACATCGGCCACGAAGCTGGACTTGGTACTACCGACGTCGGTCAGTATCGCGTCCGGCTCCAGCGCCGGGCGAACCTGCTCAAGAACCGCGCGGGTGGCTCGCACCGGCACGGCCAGCACAACCAGGTCCGCACCCCGGACAGCATCAGACACTGTCAAAGCCGCCTGATCTATAACTCCCAGCTGTTTTCCGAGTTGCAGTTCCTCCTCCCGCTGGTCAGCACCCACAACCGAGCCCGCCAGCCCGTTGCGCCGGATAGCGCAGGCCAGGGAGCCACCAATCAGCCCCAGACCAATCACCGCTACCCGCTTAAACAGAGGCTCGGAAGACGCCATATCAGTCGCTGAGCCCCGATGCGGTCAGGGCCTGGGCGAGAGCCTCGATAAAGCGCTCATTTTCTTCCCGAAGACCGGCAGACACCCGAAGGTGCCGGGGCATGCCATAACCCGCGATGGGCCGGACAATCACACCCTGAGCCAGCAGGGACTGGTACACGCCCATGGCCTGCTCCCCCACTTCCACGGCAACGAAGTTCCCGGCGGACGGGATATAGCCAAGCCCCATCCAGTCGAATGCCTCCTGCAACTGACGCAAACCGGCCGTGTTCACCTCCCGGGAACGCTGGAGATACGCCTCATCCTCAAGAACGGCCGTGGCCGCGGACAGGGCAACCGTATTCACATTAAACGGCTGACGCACCCGGTTCAGAATATCGGAAATGGCAGGGGAACTGATGCTGTACCCCACCCGCAGAGCAGCCAGCCCCCAGGCTTTGGAAAACGTGCGACAGACGATGAGATTCGGGAA
>JAXHUV010000254.1:0-3172 GCA_034189445.1 Pseudomonadota bacterium | reverse complement strand
GGGTGCCGGTTTTCAGGCGGCCGACGTTGAACGGCAGTTCGCGCAAACGTTGGGCCAGGGCGTTGGCCGGCGCATCGCCGGCACGGCCGCCGGAGTGGTGCTGCATGCCAATGTGGATAACACCGCCGAGGAAGGTACCGGTGGTCAATACGACGGTTTTGGCGTTGAAGCGGATGCCGGTCTGGGTCACCACGCCCACCACCTGATCGTTTTCCACAACCAGATCATCCGCTGCCTGCTGGAACAGGGTCAGGTTGGGCTGGTTTTCCAGGGTATGGCGGATCGCCGCCTTGTACAGCACCCGGTCGGCCTGGGCGCGGGTGGCGCGCACCGCCGGACCCTTGCGCCTGTTGAGTACCCGGAACTGAATACCGGCCTGATCGGTGGCACGGGCCATGGCACCGCCAAGGGCGTCGATTTCCTTGACCAGATGGCTCTTGCCGATCCCGCCGATAGCCGGGTTACAGGACATCTGGCCCAGGGTCTCAATGTTGTGGGTCAGCAGCAGGGTTTGCGAACCCATGCGCGCTGCAGCCAGCGCGGCTTCGGTGCCAGCGTGGCCACCACCAATGACAATGACATCGAAACGGGTCGGGAACTCCACTCTTCACCTCGGAAATCGGGGGATAAAAACAGGGCGGCGAGTATAACGCCTCGCCGTGGAAAATGCAGTCAGGATGTGCAAATTTTAACCAGAGTCGGCGACACTTGAAAGTCACCGTGCAGGTGCACTTGTTGATAACTCCCGGATCAGCCCCGAATTTGTATAAGTAATAACCGAAATTTTTGCTTTTTCAGCGGCTTGGAAGACTCTTCTCAGAAAAGTTTTCAAAAAGTTATCCACAGATTCAGGGGCTTTATGGCAACCCGAAAAAACATCTTAACGTATTGTTTTAACTATGATTCGTAAAATGAATCCAGAGGTTATCCGCGGTTTATCCATTTATTTTTCCACAGAATTATCCGGATTTACCCGTGACACTGGGATAAGCACTTCCAGATACCGGCTTTCCCGATCCGGTTTGTAACCTGGATAGTCGCTGCAAAGAATGCTGACCAGGTTCCCAGCGATGGCATCCCGGGTGCTCACATGCCTCACGGCCGGATGGGGAGACAGTGAGTAAGGCCATAGGAAGGCTGAGCAAAACACCGATCACCGTCCCGACCAGGGCCATCTGGAAGGTCAACAGAATGGCATGAGCCACGGGCCCTATTCTATCGGTGGCTGGCGGGACCATCTCTCCGGCAACCAAGTAATTGAGAACTCAGTATCGAAGTGGGATGCGACAAAATCTTGAGCAGAAAGTGTACAGTTGGTGGCGTTTGTAAGGCAGCGTCAAAAGCGGGTCACCATACCGTCGAACGCCACTTCAACCCCGGCCGGTAGCTCCGGAGCAGAGGAAAGGTACTCATCCAGCTGGTGCCCCAGATGTGTCAGCAAGGTTCTCTTCGGCGCCACCTGTTCAGCCAGCGCCAGCGCCAGCGTCAGGTCATTATGGTTCCTTGGGGGATTCGGTTTCGGCGGAATACTGCAATCCAGCACCATCAAGGCCAGCGTGCGTTGCTTGAGCCAGGCCAGTGTCGGTTCCGGTAAGCCAACCGTATCTGTTAGATAGGCGAAACGGACGCCCTGATACTCGATGCCATAGCCCAGGGTGGGTTTCGAGTGATTCAGCGGCAGAGGTGTCAAGGTAAAGGGGCCAATCGACAGTTCCTCGAAGGGAACCAGTGACGGTTGAAACTCCAGGATTCCCGGATGCTTGTAGAGATCGTCACAGCCGCCAGGATCATCCGGACCAAAGACTGGCACAGTGTGGCCCGTTCCCCAACGGAGGTGGAACAGGCCCATGACATGATCCATGTGATAGTGGGTCAGCACTATCGCCTGGAAGCTACCAGGAGGAAAGGATTCACAGAGGTCCGTACGACCCGCATCCAGCATGATCTGGTAGCCATCCCCGCGAATCAGGGCACTGCAGGCGCGGCGCCGCAACCGGGGATCATTCCTTGCCCGTTCGCAGGCCCGGCATTGGCAACCATAGACCGGTACCCTTCGCGCATCGCCGGTGCCCAGAAATTCCAGTTCAAGCGCCACGAATCATGCCCTCGATTCTCCTTGGCGCCTCAACGGTAAGAATATCTGCCAAGTGCCTGAAGGCCCGCTCCAGCTCACCGTTATTATCCACGACCCGGGTACCCACCGGCACTTTTTCGGCAAACCGAGTGGAGCGGAGAACGCGATGTTCGATGTCCACCATGCTTTCACGGCCGCGGTTCAAAAGGCGCTGCATAAGCATGTCCTGATTGACCCGGACCAGAATCGGTACCAGGCTCAAGCCATAACGTTTGCGGGCTTGATCGATAAATGCCCGGGACCCGTTGACCAGGACGTCACAGCCGTGGGCCAACCAGAGATCCACCTCCACACCTATGCCGTAGCTTAGACCGTTAGCCTGCCACTCCATGGTGAACAGGCCCCGTTCGCTGCGGTTGTTGAACTCCTGTTGGGTGAGCGCAACATGGTTCTCCCCGTCCAGATCCGGCTCCCGGGTAATGTACCGGTGCGCAATCATCAACGTGCTGCCGGAAAGCCTTTGCCGACACATTCTCAGCAGGGAGTCTTTGCCGGAGCCGGACGGTCCCATCAGGTAGAACAATTTTCCGGTCACTTGGAACTCCTGTCAGTAGACCCGGTTACCGGCACGCCAAACCGACTCGATAACAGGCTGCTCTTTGCATTCACTGACCAACACCAGATCCGCCCGTTTGCCGGCCGCTATGGAGCCCCGGTCATCCAGCCCAGCGCAACGGGCGGGAATCGCGGTGACAGTGGCAATAGCCCTGGTCAGATCATAGTCGTTGGTTTCCAAGCGGGCGAGACGGAAAGCGGCGTCCAGCATGCTCGCGGGATAGTAGTCGGATGACAGGATATCCAGTACCCCTTCCTCCGCGAGGGTAGCGGCAGCAATATTGCCGGAATGGGAACCACCCCGCACAACGTTCGGGGCCCCCATCATCACCATCATCCCTCGCTGGTGCGACTCTTTGGCTGCTTCCAGAGTAGTCGGGAATTCAGCAATGCTCATGCCGAAACCGGCGGACTCTTCCACATGTTCCGTGGTGGCGTCGTCATGGCTCGCCAAGGGTATACCCCTTTCCCGGCAGATCCCGA
>JAXHUV010000253.1:0-3210 GCA_034189445.1 Pseudomonadota bacterium | reverse complement strand
TTCCTGCAGTACCGTGCCGTCGGCACGCTCGTAGCCTGCCGGCAATTTGCCGTACGTCAGGTTCTGGAGGTGATGCTGGATATATTCGGATGCACTTCCTGCCATAACGGTTTCCCAGGTCCAGTTAGCTTTGCTGCGCAGTGCTGCCCGCCAGAAGCGGTGTCAACCAGTTGGTGACCAGCATGATCGCAAATGTTAAAAAAAGTGCCCCTACATCAAGCGGCTGAATCCATTTGAACACCATCGTGAAGAGGATGGCGCACAGGATGAGCTTGCCGGCCTCACCCTGGTAAAAAGAACTCATGATCTTTTTGGCAGACCGCGCACCGGCGTAGCGGAATGCCTTCAGCGCAAGGTAACCATGGGGGATCAAAAAAGTAAGCCCACCCAACAGCGCTGAATAACCAGCAACCTGGCCTCGCAAGAGAAACGCCAGGCTGACAAAGACAAGTACCACACTTTCTATTACAAACCATCGTGCGATGGGTGGGCGGCCGATACCGCCCGGAGCTGCCTTCGTCATGTTTATCCCGGGAGTACGGTGCTTTTCGTTCGACGTCGTTTAAAAAGTAAGCAAATACACCGATACAAGCGCCGGAGATTATAGGTGTTAAATGTACTCAAATCAACAAAACCTGGAGCAGGTTGGCCCGTCAGAAGTAGCGTATTGACTGGCGTTTGGGTGTTTTCGTCACAAATAGGCTTAGGTTCAGTTTTCACCACTACATGTTGTGTGCGTACCGGAATACGAACTTTCGTAAGGGATCGGAAGGCCGACAAAACCCCGGCGTTTTATTTGATATGACCCAGAATACCGTCGAGTTCGTCCAGGGAGCTGTATTCAATCACCAGCTTGCCTTTGCCACGCTGGCCGTGATCGATCGATACCCGTGCTCCCAGTCGCTCGGCCAGATCGTCCTGCAGGACGCGAATATTGGGGTCAACAGTACCTTTTCTCCGGGATTTACTGTCCGGAGTTTCCTGTTGTACGCGCCGCACCAGAGCTTCGGTCTGGCGAACCGAGAGCGATTTCGCCACCACCTGTTTCGCCACCTGCATCTGCAGTTCCGGGGCCAGGGTCAGCATCGCCCGACCGTGACCCATTTCCAGGTCACCATGCTCAAGCATGATACGAACGTCCTCGGATAACCCGATCAGCCGCAGCAGGTTGGTAATGGTGGTACGGGATTTGCCAACGGCCTCGGCCACCTGAGCCTGGGTCAGGCCAAATTCGTCCTGCAGTCGCTGGAGGGCGAAGGCTTCTTCAATGGGGTTGAGATTCTCGCGTTGAATGTTCTCGATCAGCGCCATGGCGATGGCGGCTTCGTCCGGAACATCCCGGATGATGGCAGGAATGCTGTCCAGGCCGGCCATCTGGGTAGCGCGCCAGCGGCGCTCGCCGGCAATCAGTTCATAGCGGCCTTCAGCGGTGGGGCGAATCACCACCGGCTGCATCACCCCTTGCTGGCGAATGGAATCCGCCAGTTCCTGCAGGGCAGCCGGATCCATATCACGCCGGGGCTGAAAGCGGCCACGCTGGATCAGATCAATGGGGACTTCGCGGAGCTCACCGTCGTGATCTTTCAGCTCCTGGTCCAGGTTGACCCTGGAGCCCGCCAGCAGGGCGCCCAGTCCACGTTCACCCAATCCTCGTTTCTTCGCCGCCATGGTGTCAGTCATTCTTCCCGTTGAAAATCATTGCGCTCAAGTGAGTGACAGGGCGGTATGTTACACCGCAACTGGCGCGGATGTCTTTTTTGAACCATGGCGGCGCACCATCTCGCCAGCCAGAGCCAGGTAGGCGACGGCGCCCTTGGAGGCACGATCGTATTTCAGGGCAGGCAGACCATAGCTTGGCGCCTCGGCCAGGCGGACATTACGGGGAATCACCGCGCGGTACACCTTGTCGCCGAAGTACTCGCTCAGCTGACCGGAAACATCGAGGGTCAGGCTGTTTCTGGGGTCGTACATGGTACGCAGAATGCCTTCCACCTGCAGGTTCGGGTTGACCGTTTCCTGGATTTGCTCAACGGTGTTCATCAGCGCCGCCAGCCCCTCCAATGCATAGTACTCGCACTGCATGGGAATCAGCACAGAGTCTGCCGCCGACAGGGCATTCACCGTCAACAGGCTGAGGGATGGCGGGCAGTCAATGAGGATGTAATCGTAGTTGTCGCGAACGGTGTTCAATGCCAGGCGCAGGCGATGTTCACGACCGATCTCGTTCATCAGTTCCACTTCAGCGGCGGTCAGGTCGCCGTTGGCCGGCAGGATATCAAAACCGGAGGCCTCGGCGGGGATGATCACCCCGGCGGCACTGGCGCGCTTGGTCAGCATGTCGTAGCCGGACACTTCCAGGGCATTTTTATCCACACCACTGCCCATGGTGGCATTGCCCTGGGGGTCCATGTCCACCAGCAGCACCCGGCGTTTGGTGGCGGCCAGGGAGGCGGCAAGGTTGACGCAGGTGGTGGTTTTGCCCACACCGCCTTTCTGATTGGTCACTGCAATCACGCGCGCCATGTCCTGCCTCCTTGTTAATGGGTTAGCGGTATTAAAATTCGACTGCCGAACTACCGGGAATTCGCGGCCCGGGCGACCAGCAGTAGATGGCGCTCGCCATCGGCACCGGGAACGTCCAGGAAGTGGCTGGATTCTACCTGCCAGCCAACCGGAAGGGCAGCCACTTCATCATCCGGAAACTGACCTTTCATGGCAAGGAACTCACCCTCATTTGCCAACAGATCGCCACACCAGTTCACCAGATTCTCCAACGCGGTAAAGGCGCGGCTGCTGATCTGGGTGAAGGGTTCTTCGGGGCTGCAATCTTCCGCACGACCGTGAATAACCTCAACGTTAACCAGGCCCAGCTCCAGCACACACTGATGGAGAAAGCGGGTTTTCTTGCCGTTACTGTCGAGCAGGGTAAAGCGCTTCTCGGGCAGTGCGATGGCCAGAGGTATGCCTGGCAGACCGCCGCCAGCACCCACATCCAACAGATGATCCGTGGTTACCCAGGGCAGAATGCTCAGGCTGTCCAGCAACTGCCGGGACACCATTTCCCGCTCGTCACGGACCGCGGTGAGATTGTACGCCCGGTTCCATTTGTTGAGCAGGCCCAGGAAAGCCAGCTGCTTTTCCTGCCGATCCTCGTCCAGGGACAGGTCCATCGCTGCCAGCCCGTCCCGGAGCTGGCTCTGCCAGAGTGCG
>JAXHUV010000252.1:0-3214 GCA_034189445.1 Pseudomonadota bacterium | reverse complement strand
GCACCCAGCGCCCGTTTTCGTACCAGGCGGACCAGCCGGTGGCTTTGCCATCCTTCTCGGACATCACGTACTGCTCTTTCGATTTCCGGCTGTAGCGGATCACCGTGGGGTTGCCTTCGGGGTCGGTTTCCGGGGCATCCACGAGGTAATCGTACTTGGGATCGATTTCCTTGCGGTGCGGTTTGATTTCCTTCACCAGCGGCGGGCGGGTTTCCCGGTTCTTGGGGAACTTGCTGGCCGCCAGGAACAGGCCGGAGGCGCCGTCCCGGAGCACATAGGTGTCGTCCACTTTCTGGCACCGGAGCTCGGGCATGGGCACCGGGTCCATCTTGGGAGGTGCCGGCTCGCCGTTCTTCAGCAGTTTCCGGGTATTCTTGCAGTCCGGGTTGGTGCAGCCGAAATATTTGCCGAAACGGCCAGTCTTCAGTTGCATCTCGGAGCCACACTTGTCGCACTCCAGGGTCGGGCCGTCGTAGCCCTTGATGCGGAAGGTGCCCTCCTCGACCTCATAACCTGGGCAGTCGGGGTTGTTACCACACACGTGCAGCTTGCGCTTTTCATCGATCAGGTAGCTGTCCATGGCGGTGCCACACTTGGGGCAGCGACGCTTCTTGCGCAGCAGGCGGGTTTCGCCCTCGCCTTCCACGTCCTCATCGGCACTGACCACCTCATCGCCGGGAACCAGGTTAATGGTGGTCTTGCAGCGTTCCTTGGGCGGCAGTGAATAGCCCGAGCAGCCGAGGAACACGCCGGTGCTGGCCACGCGGATCTGCATGTTCCGGCCACAGGACGGACACGGAATGTCGGTCTCCGTGGGCGTGTTCGCGCGCATGCCACCTTCGGCTTTTTCCGCGGATTCCAGCTGTTGCCGGAACCGGGCGTAGAAATCATTCAGGACCTGTTTCCAGTCCTCATCGCCCTCGGCGATTTCATCCAGCTCATCTTCCATGCGGGCGGTAAAATCGAAATCCATCAGATTGGGGAAGGACTCGGACAATCGCTCGGTGACAATCTCACCCATTTTTTCGGCATAGAAGCGACGATTTTGCAGATGCACGTAACCGCGATCCTGGATGGTGGAGATGATCGAGGCATAGGTTGACGGCCGGCCAATGCCCTGCTTTTCCAGCTCTTTGACCAGGCTCGCTTCGGTGTAACGCGGTGCCGGCTTGGTAAAATGCTGGCTTGGGTCGAGCTTTTCCAGATCCAGGGAATCGTTGACCTGTATATCCGGCAACGCCACATCCTCCTCTTTCTTGCCGGACTGGGGCGCGGCCTTGAGGAAACCGTCGAACTTGATGATGCGGCCACGGGTCCGGAGCTCGTAACCGTCATTGGCCACCACAATAGAGGTACTCAGGAACTCGGCATCGGCCATCTGGCAGGCGATGAACTGCCGCCAGATCAGGTCGTAGAGCTTTTCTGCGTCTTTTTCCAGGCCGGTAATATCGGATGGACGACGACTCACATCGGTCGGGCGAATCGCCTCGTGGGCTTCCTGGGCACCTTTCTTGCTGCCATAAACCCGGGATTTCTCGGGCAGGTACTTGTCCCCGAACTGCTTCCTGACGAACTCCCGGCAGCTGGCAACCGCGTCCTGGCTCAGGTTGGTGGAGTCGGTACGCATGTAGGTGATGAAACCCGCCTCGTACAGGCGCTGGGCCAGCATCATGGTTTTCTTGACGCTGAAACCCATGCGGTTACTGGCCGCCTGCTGCAGCGTCGAGGTGATAAAGGGAGCAGACGGACGTGACCGGGTCGGCTTGTCTTCCCGTTTGGCGACCTTGAAGCTACCTGCCTTCAGGCGCGTGACGTGCTCGTTGCTCTGGGACTCATTGACCGGCCGGTAGGGCTGATCGTTGTACCGGGTCACCTCGAAGCGCACCGGATCCTTAGCGTCTTCTGGCGCCAGATCTGCGTGTAACTGCCAGAACTCTTCCGGGATGAACTTGCGGATTTCCCGTTCGCGCTCGACGATCAGGCGCACAGCCACCGACTGGACCCGGCCGGCGGAGAGGCCGCGGGCAATCTTGGCCCAAAGCAGCGGCGACACCATATAGCCTACGACCCGGTCCAGAAAACGCCGGGCCTGTTGGGCATTCACACGGTTGTTGTCGAGATTGCCGGGATCCTTGAAGGCTTCCTGAATAGCACGCTTGGTGATTTCGTTAAACACCACGCGGCGGTATTTCTCCGGTTCGCCTCCAATGGTTTGCTGAAGGTGCCAGGCGATGGCCTCCCCTTCACGGTCCAGATCCGTCGCGAGATAGATGTGGTCGGCGGATTTGGCCAGACGCTTGAGCTCGCTGACCACCTTCTCCTTGCCGGGGAGAATCTCATAACGGGCGCTCCAGTCCTGGTCGGGATCCACACCCATTCGGGCTACCAGCTGCTCTCGGGACTTGCGCTTTTTATGCACTGCCTTTTCTTCGGGGTTCATCTTCCGGGTGACGGCGGCCTGCCTGGCACGTTCCTTGGGATCGGACTGGGATCCGCTGCCACTGACGGGAAGATCACGAATATGCCCGACGCTCGATTTGACGATGAAGTCAGAGCCCAGGTACTTGTTGATGGTCTTCGCTTTCGCTGGTGACTCGACAATTACGAGACTTTTACCCATATCGGAGATCTGTATCCTTGGCGATAAATCAGTCAATAAATCAGCAAACCGTAAACTTGCTGTAAAATCAGTTGGCTGGAAAACACGCATGCGCCGCCATTGTATGTAGGCTCACTGTTTTACAGGGTCAAGAATAGCAAGACAACCCATTCTTTGGTTTCAATCCTGTTTTTTTACATTTGGGCCCCTGCCGGGCCGCCTGTTGAAACAGAAAGGCCCGGCATTTGCCGGGCCTTCTGAAACCGCGTGCTGCAAACCCTCTTATGGATTACAGACGCTCCCATACAGTCGCAATGCCCTGGCCGAGACCGATACACATGGTGGAAACACCAAGCTTACCGCCGTTGGCCTGCATGACATTCAGCAGGGTTGTGGAGATACGCGCACCGGAACAGCCAAGCGGATGGCCAAGGGCAATCGCGCCACCGTTCAGGTTCACCTTCTCTTCCATAACACCCAGCAATTTCAGGTCTTTCAGGACCGGCAGGGACTGGCCAGCGAAGGCTTCGTTCAGTTCCCAGAAGTCGATATCTTCGACTTTCAGGCCTGCACGCTTCAGTGCCTTCTTGGTGGCCGGTACCGGGCCATAACCCA
>JAXHUV010000251.1:0-3238 GCA_034189445.1 Pseudomonadota bacterium | reverse complement strand
TGCGTGTTTGCAATGAAAGGTAACGGGGCAGCTGCAGAAGGTTTGCACCTTGGAGGGCATGTAGCGGTCGTACCGCACTTCCGTCCGGTAGCTCTGGTTCCGTCTGCCGACAACGTCTGCATGCATCACCTGGATGCTCATTCCCTCCAGGTCCAGCTTCAGATGCTGCACACGACTCTGGTTGAAGTAACGTTTTCCCCGCTGGAGAGTATTGGTGTCGAAAATCCGGGTGAGGGTCTTGTCGTCGATTAGCATGGTATGCAGGGCGTATGGAGGCTGAGACGAGGAAGTTACCTGAAATCGCGCCCGAATGACAATGGGGTCAGAAGAAAATGGGGTCAGAAGAATTTTTCTTCTGACCCCATTTTCTTCTGACCCCAAGTTCACGCTTACCGCCGCTTCAGGAAATAAACACTCAGATTCTGCCCCATCAGGCTCTGCACCTCACTCCCCAGCGCCTCCGCCTGAATCTGCTTCTGAACCGGCCCGGTAGCCAAACTGTGGCCATCCTCATCCCGGGCTTTCATCAGCTTCCACTCTACCTCATTGCTCACCATGGTCATCAGTTCTTTCAGCTGGGTGGCATCCTGGGGCCGGAACCAGCGGTCGCGGCAGCCGCCGAGGCTGTAGAAATCGGCATCGGCGGTGAGTTCCTGCCAGATGGCCTGCTTCCGGTTGGCGAGAACCATCCGGCGTAGCTGACGCAGGGTCTGGCGAGTAGGTTGGAGTTGGTGCTCACTGACCAGTTTGCGAATCTGTTTGTCGCCCGGCGTTTGCTCGGCAATGGCCGTGTGCATGTGAACCACAGCGCCGGAGCCGGTGGCTTCGTCAATCAGAGCCGCCAGTGACAGGCTGGTCATGGTCGGCGAGGGCAGACGGCCGACTTCAATCCAGTGCACCTGGTGGCCATCGGCCACGAAACGCTGGGCAATAGACCAGGGCCAGAACACAATGTTGCCGATGGCCATGCCGTTCGCCATGCGGGTGGCCTTGGCGATGTTGGCCAGGGATTCATCCACCGCGATCACTTCCACATCATCCAGATAGCCCGCCAGTTCCATCGCCCGCTGGCCGGACTGGGCACCGCAGACCATAATCCGCAGGGTGGCCGGGAGGTTTTCGGTGTCCAGCCCCAGTTCGGTGGCCATCAGGGTTTTCAGACTGCTTTCCGTGCGGTAGGCCAACTGGGACCAGGACGGCCATGCCTGGGGAACATCGGTCTTATCCAGGCAAAGCTCCTCAGCCTTCTCATCGAAATTCTGCTTGATGGCCTCTTCTTCGGCGCGGTTGTAATAGCTGGCGGCCAGAACCGGCTGCAGCGCCAATGGCCAGTCCACAAGGTTCCACTGGCCAAGCTGGACGGCAAAGGCCTGATGGAAGAGGGCGCCGTACATGGCGCTGATGATCAGTGACCCGATGAGTCCGTCCTGTTTCTCGCCCAGGGCGAACTGAGCCTGGATGCTGTCGTTGATGGCAGAGACCAGTCGCTCTTCGTCATCCTCGGCTGCGAGTGCATAGCCGGTTCTGTCTGCATACTGGGCGATGGCCAGAGCCAGCCGCTGAAGCTCATCTCGCAGTTCCACGGTTTGCGCCACTTCGGCAATAATCGCCCGGCGCAGCAGGGTGACCAGTTCCACCTCCACCGCCGGGTTGGGCATCAGGGTTTTCTGCAGGGCCAGAATCAGCAGCTCATCCGCGCTGGCAGCTTCCAGGAAGATTTGTGCATCCGGGTTATCCAGATCGTACTGTTGATGAATGATCGCGCCGACAAACCGACCAAGCTCCTGGTGCGGCAAGCCATCCCGCTGAAGCAGGGCAATGGCATCCCGGGCCAGGGCGGAATCGGCCTTGTTCACGTTCAGGTGCTGGGCACAGGTCAGCATGCCGCTGTATACGGAATCCCATTCAGCGCCGGTTTCCAGCAGCTTGCGATAATGCAGATAGGCCACATCGAACTGCCCCTGCAACCGCTTGGAGTGGGCGACGCCACAGAAAGCGGCGGCGGATTGCCGGTCGCGGTCCAGGGCCTGCAGGAAATATTGCTCCGCCAGCGCCGGCCGCTCGGTTTTCAATGCCCAGTAGCCAAGGTTGCAATACTGCTGCGCCTGGCCCGGCTGATGGTTCAGGCTGGCATTAAACAGGATGTGAGCCTTCTCAAGCTGTCCGTCGTCCATCTCCACCCGGCCAAGCAACCCCAGCCCACCGGCACTCTCCGGCTCCAGAGTCAGCGCCTCGTTCAGATAACCCCGGCATTCCTGCCGGGCTTTCAGTCGCTGGATATGGCTGAGGCCATTGCTGTTGGACTCCCCGTAGGCGAGATTGGCCTGCAGCAGCAGGCGGGCAACCTGGGCCTGTTGGGATTGGGACGCCTGGACTTGATGCTTGGCTTGCATGGAACACCTCGTAAAATCAGCCGCAATGGCAGCCTGCCGGACTTAAGGCTAATCTGCTGTGCCGGTGGGAAAACGGCTCATATTTCCCGGCTTTTCGTTGCATAAAACCACTATGCGCCTCAAAATCCAGAAAATCCGCGCTCGCTTTCCCACCTTGCTCGCGATGATTGCTTAAGTCCGACAGGCTGCTGGGAAGCGGCAAAGGTCTGCAGTTTTTTGACGGTTTGCCGTGCTTTGGGGAGGTGTTGCGAAAGGTGTGCCAGTTTCGCGAGGCGATGGGTCGTGTTATTTGGGAAGGTGGGAATAGCCCTGTAGGTCGGATTAGGCAAAGCCGTAATCCGACAAATTCAGGAGAGTTTTAAACCAGCCGGACAGGCCCCGGGTAGAGGCCATGAAAGGCAAAGGCATTCGCCTGACTGGCAAGGGCAACCTGCCGCTTAAGGGCGAATTTCCAGATTAGAGGTGTTCCCTGAAATCCATGGATTCATGCAAGATGCGTACGATAACGATTTTCTGTTCATGCTCCTTGAAGAAGAGAATGTGCCTGGCCTTCTTCCCGGCTCTCTGAACCTGCATGCTTCGAATACCAGGAAGCAGTTCCGATCGCTCTTTGGCTAATGGATGTGCAGGGCCTGACCGGGATAGCTCCTGGAGCGCGTTACCTATTAAGGCGCTGTAACGAACCGCCTGGTCACGCCCGAAGTTTTCCTCTGTGTGGAGGATTACTTCATCGAAATCCTTAGTTGCCTTTTGTGCAAACTCCACCATCCATAGTCGAGCCATTGGCTTCAATCCTTGCGAGTGAGGTCAGCGGCGCGGCTTATCAGGTAGTCTGTAACTTCTTC
>JAXHUV010000250.1:0-3244 GCA_034189445.1 Pseudomonadota bacterium | reverse complement strand
TCATGATCAACTGCAACCCGGAGACCGTGTCCACCGACTACGACACCTCCGACCGGTTGTACTTCGAGCCGATCACCCTGGAAGACGTGCTGGAAATCATCCATGTCGAGAAGCCCAGGGGCGTGATCGTCCAGTACGGCGGCCAGACCCCGCTGAAACTGGCCCGTGGCCTGGAAGCGGCCGGAGTGCCCATCATCGGTACCAGCCCGGACGCCATCGACCGTGCCGAGGACCGGGAACGGTTCCAGCAGATGATCACCCGTCTGGGCCTGCAACAGCCGGAAAACGCCACCGTCCGCAGCCACGAGGAAGGCATCCTGGCGGCCCGGGAGATCGGCTACCCGCTGGTGGTGCGACCGTCCTACGTGCTGGGTGGCCGGGCCATGGAAATCGTCTACGACGAGGAAGAGCTGGTACGCTACATGCGCAATGCAGTGCTGGTGTCCAACGACAGCCCGGTGCTACTGGACCACTTCCTGAACGCTGCCATTGAGGTGGACATCGACGCCATCTCCGATGGTACCGACGTGGTTATCGGCGGTATCATGCAGCACATCGAACAGGCCGGGGTGCACTCCGGGGATTCCGCCTGTTCGCTGCCGCCATATACCCTGTCCCCGCAGGTTCAGGATGAAATGCGGGATGCCGTCAGGAAAATGGCCATCGAGCTGGACGTTATCGGCCTGATGAATGTGCAGCTGGCCTGGCAGGATGGCAAGATCTACGTGATCGAGGTGAATCCGCGAGCCTCCCGGACGGTGCCTTTTGTGTCCAAGGCGATTGGTGTGTCCCTGGCCAAGGTCGCCGCCCGGGTAATGGCTGGCAAAACACTGGCGGAAATCGGATTCACCCAGGAAATCATCCCGCGCTACTACGCGGTGAAAGAGTCGGTGTTCCCATTCAATAAGTTCCCGGCGGTGGATCCGATCCTCGGGCCGGAAATGAAGTCCACCGGTGAGGTCATGGGCCTGGGCGACAGCTTTGATGAAGCCTTTGCCAAGGCCGCGCTGGCTGTTGGTGACCGCCTTCCGGCGAAGGGAACCGCGTTCATGTCGGTGCGGGATGTCGACAAGTCCGGCGCCGCAAAAGTTGCCCGTGATCTGATTGAGGCCGGTTTCAGGCTTGTGGCCACAACCGGTACCGCCAAGGCCCTGAAAGAGGCCGGAATCGAGGTTGATCGGGTGAACAAGGTCCGTGAAGGTCGTCCGCATATTGTGGATGCCATCAAGAACGGCCAGGTTCAGCTGATCATCAATACCACCGAAGGGCGCAAGGCAATTTCCGACTCGGCCCAGATTCGCCAGTCGGCCTTGCAAACCAAGGTAACCTATACAACAACCCTGGCGGGCGGCGAAGCCTTCTGTCGGGCCATCAAGTTTGGCCCGGAGCGCACTGTACGTCGCCTCCAGGATCTTCACGCAGGAAACTGAGACAATGGCTGACAGAGTACCCATGACCAAGGAGGGGGAAAGCCGCCTCCGCCAGGAACTTCAGAAGCTGAAGTCCGAAGATCGTCCGCGGGTGATTGCGGCAATTGCCGAAGCCCGCGAACATGGCGACCTGAAAGAAAACGCTGAGTATCATGCCGCTCGTGAGCAGCAGAGCTTCATCGAAGGCCGGATTCAGGAAATTGAGGGCAAGCTTTCAGCAGCGCAGGTTATCGATGTGACCACCATCGAGAATACCGGCAAAGTGATCTTCGGCACTACGGTGCATCTACTGAACATGGACACCGATGAGCAGGTGACCTATAAAATCGTTGGCGAGGATGAGGCGGATATCAAGGCAGGCAAACTGTCGATTTCCTCGCCCATTGCCCGTGCTCTGGTGGGCAAGAGTGAGGGTGACGTGGTCGCGATCCGCGTGCCGTCGGGTACCGTGGAGTACGAAATCGAGGAAGTCGTGTACCTGTGATCCGAAGTCGGTGAAGCCGGGGTCAGATGCAAGCTTTCATCTGACCCCATGTTCAGGCGAGAACAAGCCGGATCAGTGCTTGTGACGCAGCAGGTTCGAGAGCTTTGGGTCAGGCTTCCTGGCACGACGAAGAATGACAGCGATCTTGCCGATGGTCTGGACCAGTTCAGCGCCGGAAGATTCGCATAGGGCAGTGATAGCTTCCTGTCTGGCGTCGCGGTCTTGGTTAGCTACCTTTATCTTGATCAGTTCGTGATCGTTCAGGGCCCGCTCCAGTTCTTCCTGGAGTCCCTCGGACAGGCCCTTGTCGCCAACGATGATCACGGGTTTGAGGTTGTGGGCAATGGCGCGGTACTCCCGGCGCTGTTCCGGTGCAAGACTCATGATGCAATCTCTTTATCGGTGCAATTAATAAAAGGCCAGCGGCAAAAGTGCTGACTTGAACGTACAATGGACGAATTGTAACAGATCGTCCTGCTGCAAGAATGGTCGTTAACACGTATCAAGGCGGTCGTGGCAGGCTGAAGGAACCAAGCTGCCGTGAGCGATGCCCTAAAAAATGTCCGGGGAAATCGGACTGTATCCGGGGTTGCTGTTGCAATTTCAGATAGGGCGCCCAATATGAGACTTAGGGCTACTTTTCATCGGAAAAAATTGAGCGCCTCTGGTGGCCGATACGAATGGGCCGTTTCTGGTGGACGGGCGTACAATTGGTGTAAGGTGTCAGAAAAGGGTGGTTCGCGAAAAGCCAACCCTTCAATTCACAGGTGATGATCCTTGAACGATATGGCAAAAAATCTGGTTCTCTGGCTAATTATAGCCGCCGTGCTGCTGATGGTGTTTCAGAATTTCTCTCCCACCACCACCGGCCAACAAGTCAATTATTCCCAGTTTGTGGAGATGGTCCAGCAAGGCCAGGTCCGTCAGGTCACAATCGATGGGTTGGAGGTTCAGGGTACCCGTGGTGACGGCTCCCAGTTCCAGACAATCCGTCCCCAGGTGTCTGACAACAAGCTGATGGACGATCTTCTCGCGAACAATGTTGAGGTTATCGGTAAGGAGCCTGAACGCCAGAGCCTCTGGACACAGTTGCTGGTGGCTGCGTTCCCGATACTGATCATCGTTGCTCTGTTTGTGTTCTTCATGCGCCAGATGCAGGGCGGTGGTGGTGGCAAGGGCCCCATGTCGTTCGGCAAGAGCAAGGCGCGCCTGATGAGTGAAGACCAGATCAAGACCACCTTTGCGGACGTCGCTGGTGTCGACGAAGCCAAGGAAGACGTCAAGGAGCTGGTGGACTTCCTTCGTGATCCGAGCAAGTTCCAGCGTCTTG
>JAXHUV010000025.1:0-18359 GCA_034189445.1 Pseudomonadota bacterium | reverse complement strand
CCTCCGGGTTATGAGCCCGACGAGCTACCAGACTGCTCTACCCCGCATCAAACTTTTCACCCATTTTTTTCTATTGAGTCCGCCACTTGGTCGGGCTCATAAGCCGGAGGTCGGTGACTCCCTCCGGCTTTCTCGGGATTGGGAGCCCGACGAACTACCAGACTGCTCTACCCCGCATCAAACCTTTGATCAATTCTTTCTGCTGATTCAGGGAACCCCTTATCAACGTGCGCGTATACTAAGGCTTGTATGCGCCACTGTCAATCGATATCTTCAAACAGGTCGGTTCGGTACGACAGTTGTTCAGGTTCAGAAGTCAGGTCCTCGCGATAAAACCCCACCTGTTCGATTACCTCCTGAACCGGGCGAAAGGAGCGACGGTGCTCGGAGGTTGCACCGAGACGACGCAAGGCCTCCAGGTGGCTGGGTGTTGGGTAACCCTTGTGCTGCGCCAGGCCGAATCCGGGAAAGCGTGCGTCCAGCGTCTCCATCTCCCGGTCGCGGGTGACCTTGGCGATGATGGAAGCCGCGCTGATTGCCTGTACCCGGTTATCGCCTTTGATCACGGGCTCCGAGGGCCAGTGCCATTTGGGGCAGCGGTTGCCGTCGACCAGCACGTACTCGGGGGCAATGACGAGGCCGGCAACGGCGCGGTCCATCGCCAGCATGGTGGCCTGGTAGATGTTCAGTTTATCGATCTCATCCGCCTCGCAGCGGCCGATGCTCCAGGCTTTGGCATGCTCGAGAATCTGTTCATAAAGGGCGCTGCGGCGCTTTTCAGTAAGCTTCTTTGAGTCAGCCAGGCCGGCGATTGGCTGATCCGGGTCAAGAATCACCGCGGCGGTCACGACAGCCCCGATCAGCGGCCCCCGGCCGACCTCGTCCACACCGGCCAGAAGAGAGCCCCGGTAGCGGCATTCGAAGGGGGGCAAAGGCGTCCTGGGCATCAGTGGGCGCTCTGCTCTAGCAGATCGGAAATCGCCTGAGCAGCTTTTTCATCGGCACCCTGTTTCAGAGTATGGTGCAACTCGGTAAAGGCTTCTTTCAGGCGCGCCCTCTCCTTGGTGTTTTCCAGGCGCTCAAGTACCGCTCCACCAAGACTTTCGGCGGTGGCCTTGCCCTGGAGCAGTTCCGGCACCAGCTGGCGCCCGGCGAGTAAATTGGGCAACGCCACGTGAGGCACCTTTACCAGCTTCGACAACAGGGCGTAACTGAATCCGCTCAGGCGGTAACCTACAACCATCGGCTTTTTCAGTAACATCGCTTCCAGGGTGGCGGTTCCGGAAGCCAGCAGAACCACGTCGGCGGCCGCCATCACGTCTCTGGACCTCCCTCGCACAATGGTGACCGGCAGTTTTAGGTCCAGCGCATCGACCAGACCACACACCTGCCTCTCACGATCCCGGTTGACACAGGGGATCACCAACTGAAGGTCCGGGCGTCTTTCCTGGAGCCAGCGAGAGGCTTCCAGGAACAGAGCGCCCAGCCTGTCCACTTCTCCTGCCCGGCTACCGGGTAGAACGGCCAGCACGGACGCGCCAGCATCTATACCCAGCGACTCCCTCATTTTGAGGGTATCCGGCTCCATGGCAATGCGATCCGCCAGGGGATGACCCACAAACGCCACAGGCACCTGATGCTCCTCGTAGAATCTGGCTTCGAAGGGAAACAGTGTCAACATCAGGTTGACCGATCTGGCAATCTTGAGGATCCGTTTCTGCCGCCAGGCCCAGACTGACGGACTGACATAATGCACGGAAAGAATGCCAGCCTCCCGGCAGCGCCGTTCGATAGCCAGGGTGAAATCCGGGGAATCAATACCAATGACCACATCCGGGGGGGTGGCAAAGAAATAATCCAGTAATCGGGCCCGGATACTGAACAGCTCCCGTATCCGGCCCAGGACTTCCACCAACCCCATGACCGAAAGGCGCTCCATCGGCACCAGGGAGTGAAAGCCTTCGGCAATCATTTCCTCACCGCCAATTCCGACGAATCGGGCCCGGGGATAGCGTTGGCGGAGTGAACGGACCAGACCGGCACCGAGAATATCCCCCGATGCCTCGCCGGCAATGATTCCGAAGGTGATTCTTCGGTCGCTGATGGTCTCGTAAGGAAAATATGTCACCGGCAGGCTCCCGCCGGGTTAGCGGATGATGCCGCGGTGTGCTCCACGCAGGGAGTCAATGAGTGTCCGTATTTCCGCAACATCAGAATAGGATTTATCGAGTTCTTCGACGGCCTGTTCCGTGGTCAGCCCCTGACGGTAGATGACCTTGTAGGCCCGGCGCAAGGCCAGCAAAACGTCTTTACTGAAACCACGGCGTTTGAGGCCTTCCAGGTTCATGCCATGTGGCTCGGCTGACTGACCACTGGCCATCACATAAGCGGGAATGTCTTTGAGTACGATGCTGCCACCGGCCGCCATGCTATGAGGACCAATGTGGCAGAACTGGTGCACCATGGTGCCACCGCCCAGAATCGCGAAATCACCGACCGACACATGACCCGCCAGGGTCGCGCAATTGGCCAGAATGGTGTTGTCGCCCAGGACGCAATCATGGGCAACATGCACGTAAGCCATCAGAAGGTTATCGTTGCCAATACGGGTTTCAGCGCGGTCCTGAACCGTGCCCCGGTGAATGGTGCAGTTCTCGCGGATGACGTTGTTGTCTCCGATCACCAGAGTGGTGGGCTCACCGGCGTATTTCTTGTCCTGGCACGCTTCGCCGACACTGCAGAACTGGAAAATCCGGTTATTGCGGCCGATAAACGTCGGCCCCTTGATGACCACGTGGGACAGGATTTCGGTGCCTTCACCGATTTCCACGCCAGGACCGATGTAACTCCACGGGCCAACGGTCACGTTGTCCGCCAGCTTGGCTGATGGGTCTACAATCGCTTGAGGATGGACACCCGACCAGTCATTTGTCGCCATCAAACTTCTCTCTCAGCGGTCAGAATCTCTGTCACGCAAACGACTTCACCGTCGACCAGGGCGCGACACTCGAACCTGTAGATGCCCCGTTTACCGGAGAGGAGTTCCGATTCCATACAGAGTTGGTCTCCCGGCAGAACGGGGCGCTTCCAACGCGTTTTGCTGGATCCAGCCAAATACTGTACCACGCCGTCAGAGGGTTTCCGGCCCACGGTCACAAAACCGAGAATGCCTGACAGCTGGGCCATGGCTTCGATAAGCAATACACCTGGCATGATCGGGTTGTTCGGAAAGTGACCCTGGAAGAACGGCTCGTTGAACGAAATGTTTTTGTAACCCTTGATCGACTTTCCCTTTTCGAGCTCCGTGACCCTATCCACCAGCAAAAACGGGTATCGGTGCGGCAGGTATTCCAGTATTTCCTTGGTGTTCATTATCATGTTGATCAGCCTCGGCCCTCTGATTTCTTTTCCAGTTCCTTTACCCGTCGCGCCAGGACATCCAGCTGCCGGAAGCGCACGGCGTTCTTACGCCACTGACGATTGCTATCAGCGCTGGTGCCGGATGAATAGACCCCCGGCTCCCGGATGTCGCCGGTTACCAGGGTCATACCGGTCAGATGAACCTGGTCGGTAATCTCCAGATGGCCGGCCACGCCGGCGGCGCCACCAAACACACAGTGCCGCCCAATGTGAGTGCTGCCGGCAATGCCGACCATAGCCGCCATGGCGCTGTGATCACCGATGTGAACGTTATGGGCAATCTGGATCAGGTTATCGAGCTTTACCCCGTTACCGATCACGGTATCATCCAGCGCCCCGCGATCGATGGTGGTGTTGGCCCCCACTTCCACGTCATTTCCGAGGACAACCCGGCCAAGCTGTGCGATACGGTGCCATACACCCTTCTCATTGGCGAAGCCAAAACCGTCGGAACCAATAACAGCGCCACTGAGAATGTGGCAACGCTCGCCAATGATCACGTCATGAGCCAGGGTCACCCTTGACCGAATCAAGGTCCGGGCCCCGATTCTGGCGCGGGCGCCAATAACCGAGCCGGCACCAACAACCACTTTCTCGCCAATGTCGGCTCCCGCTTCCACCACCACATTGGGGCCGATGCAGGTATCACCAGCGAGGGTAGCTGTCGGATCCACCACCGCAGTCGGGTGAACGCCGGGCGAAGCAACGGGCGCGGGATCAAACCAGTGGCTCAGTTGCGCGTATCCGAGATAGGGGTTGTTCAGTAACAGGACGTTGGTCGAAGCATTTTTCGCCAGGGCCGGCGAGGCAATAACGGCCGAGGCTCGGGTATCAACCAGATATTTGCCATAGGACGGGTTGGCCAGAAAGCTGATCTGTCCGGGACCCGCCGCCTGTAACGTCGCCAGGCCCGACACCTTTACGTCAGGGTCACCCCGTAGCTCCGCCCCCAAGGCACTGGCAATATCCCCAAGGCGATAAGACCTATCTGTCATTGCAGGTTCCCGAGCAACGATCCGGGCACCGGGGCGCCCGTCACGGATTAACGGTTCAGCTTGTCAAGAAGCTGATCGGTCAGGTTAATTCCTGGCTTTGCATAAACAACCGCTTCACTGGGCAGGATCAGATCAAGGTTGTTCTCCTCAAGAAGCTCCTTGACCGCTGCGTCCACGTCAGGACGAGCCTGCTCCAGAAACGCCTGCTTGCGCTGGTTCACCGTTGAATCCAACCGCTGCTTGAGCGCATTGAACTCTTTTGCTTTTTGCTGGAATTCGCTAGCCAGCTTGTTGCGCTCGCTCTCGTTCATCATGGCGCCGTCTTTTTCGAGGCGCTCCTGAAGTTTGCGCGCTTCTTCCTGAGCTTCGCGCACCCGGACTTCGTCACCCGCAAAGTCTTTCTGAAGCGATTCGCTGAAGGTCCTGGCGTCGTCCGATGAGAACAACGCCTGGCGCAGGTCGACCACGCCAATTCGGGTTTCGGCCATAGCCGGAACTGAAAACGCCATGATCACGGCAGTGAACATCAACACAAATCGGGACATTGCTTTCTCCTGATTTTCACTCGTAGGTTGCTATTATCCATGCTTCGGCATGCATTAGAAGCTCTGGCCCAGTGAGAACTGGAACATCTGGGTATCATCGCCCGGCTTATCATTTAACGGCTTCGCCAAACTGAAGGCCAGTGGCCCGACAGCAGTAATCCACTGAAAACCAATGCCAGCTGACGCCCTTATTTCACCAAGTTCCGGATCAAACCCCCTCGCGGTATCAAATACCTGGCCTGCATCCAGGAAAAAGGATGTTCTCATGGAGCGAGTATCACCGGCAAAAGGCGTCGGAAAAATCAGTTCCAAGCCACCTTCGGTCAGAACGTTGCCGCCAAAGGGATCTGGATCAGAAAGATCGTTTACATTATTGGTCGCATTGAGACCCAGGGAGTTTGTCCTATACCCACGCACCGATCCGTAACCGCCCGAGTAATAGTGCTCGTAAAATGGCATCTGCGAACGATTGCCATAGCCATCACCGTAACCTATTTTGGTCCTGGTCCGGACAACCCAACGATTGTCATTGGTCACCGGATAGTAGAAATCCGTTTTGTGCATCAGCTTATAGAAAGTAAGATCACTGCCCGGCACTGCCAGATCCAGCGACAACGAATGACTGTAACCATCGGTCGGCAGTATCCCCCGGTTCAAGGTACTTCGCCGCCAGCTACCGAACAGGAAGTAGTTGGTAAATGAATCACCTTCCTCCACGATGAAATCGCTAACCTCTTGCGACGTGTACCAGCCGTCCGTGAGATTGGACTGAGTAATGCCGGCACCAAAGTTCAGACGGGTGATATTGTCTATAGGGTAGCCGAAGGTAACGCGGCCACCGTACTCGTCCAGAAGGAATGAGGAGATGTCTTCATCCTCATAGTCAGTCTCTCGGGCAAACAGACTGAAGCCGCGACTGACACCATCAACAGTGTAGTAGGGGTCAAGATAAGAAACGTTGGCGCTCTTGACGGAGTCACTCACATTGACACCAAACGACACCCGCTTGCCGGTGCCAAAGAAGTTATTCTCGGAGACGTTGGCGCCCAGAATAACACCCGAATTCTGGGAAAAACCGACAGAGGCGGACAGGCTTCCAGTAGCTTGTTCCTCGACGGAATAATTTACATCAACGAGGTCATCAGTCCCGGGAACCGGCACGGTTTCCACGTTTACGGTCTGGAAAAATCCCAGGCGTTCGAGCCGGGTCTTGGAAAACTCGATGTTTTTGGAAGACGCAACACCGCCTTCCATCTGCGTCATTTCCTGGCGCAGGACATCATCCCGGGTAGACACGTTGCCACTAAAGTTGACCCTGCGTACATAGGCACGCTTACCCGGCTCCACAAAGAAAGTGACCGCGGCCGTATTGTCATCCCCTGGCTGGGGAACCGCATTCACATTTGCGAAAGCGTAACCCTCGCGACCAAGTCGAAACGCAAGTGACTCGGAAATCTCGGTCATCCGGGAACGGGAAAAGACGTCACCTTCCTCAACCGGAATCAGCGAGCGCAGCTCGTCTTCATCCACAATAAGATCACCGCGAAGGTTGATCTCGGAAATGGTGTACTGGGGTCCCTCATTCAGGGCTATCGCAATAAAGACTTTTTGCTTATCCGGCGAAATGGATACCTGACTGGATTCAACGCTGAAATCCAGGTAGCCCTGATCAAGATAGAACGACCGCAGCGATTCCAGGTCGCCACTCAGGCGCTCTCTCGCATATTTATCCGAGTTGGTGATGGAGTTCCACCAACTCGTGATCTTCAGCTCGAACAGATTTTGCAGCTCTTCGTCGCTGAACTCCTCGTTACCAATGAGGTTGATGTGGTGAATCGCGGCGACAGACCCTTCGTTGATATCCAGACGAATCGCCACCCGGTTCCTGGGCAACTCTTCCGCCGTTGCCTTTACCCGGGCGTTGTAGCGCCCCTGGGCAATGTAGGAGCGCAGAATTTCAAGTTCAAGACGCTCAAGGGTGGCGCGCCGGAACACTTGGCCTTCCTGAAGTCCGGCGCCAGCCAGGGCATCCATCAACATCTCGGTTTCAATGTTCTTGTTGCCCTCGATCTCGATATTGCTGATGGAGGGTCGTTCACGAACCGTCACGACAAGTACGCCGGCATCCCGGCTGGCCTCAATATCGGTAAAAAGCCCGGTCCGGAATAGCGATTTGATCGCATCCGCCAGCTCGGTCTCGTCCACCTGCTCACCAATATTGACAGGAAATGCGGAAAAAACAGTACCCGCAGATACCCTCTGAAGGCCTTCGATTTCAATATCCGCAACGGTGAACTGATCTGCAAGTGCTGGCTTCAGGCCGGACACGGCTATAGCGAGGCCAACGGCTACACTTAGAAGAGAACGTCTCATTCAAATATTTCGCCTGGTTAATGCGCGTAAGGAGCCCGCAATTCTCACAACCGCATCAGGTCGTTGTAAAGAGCAAACACCATTAAAGTGAGGATCATTGCCATACCAATTCGTAATCCAAGCGCCTGGGCCTGTTCGGAAAGCGGCTTCCCCCGCAGCGCTTCAATGGTGTAATAGACGATATGACCACCATCAAGCACTGGTACAGGCAAAAGGTTCAAAATACCCAGGCTCACGCTCAGGTAGGCAAGAAAACGCACGAAGTCTTCGAAGCCGGAGCTGACACTGGCTTCTGCAACCCGGGCAATGGTAATCGGACCACTGAGATTAGTGGGTGATAGCAGCCCGGTGACCATTTTCTTGATGGCCACCAGCGTCAGGCGGGTATCCGCCCAGGTTTCGCTGATGGCGACCGGAATGGCGGCAAACGGACCGTAGCTGACATCGCGCAGAACCTCTTCGGGCCATGAAATGGCTTGCACACCGGCACCAACAAAACCGATTGGCTCGCCACTTTCCTGAGCCCTGGCTTCCGGTGTCACGCTGACGGATTGTTCCGTGCCATTGCGCTCAATGATTACCTGTAGAGTCTGCTCCGGAGCATTGCGAATGAACTCGACCAGCTCAAACCAGCTGCCGACCGGTTCGCCGTTAACGGCCACAATGCGATCACCGGGCTGTAGCCCGGCGGCCTGGGCGCGGCCGCCATCGGAAACCTGCCCCAAGACCGGCGGAACAGCGGGACGCCATGGCGTGATGCCGAATTCGGCTAACGGATTGGGGGTATCATCGCTCAGGCCCCAGCCGGAAAGCTCGCCGCTAACAGTCCCGCGGGCGCCACCTTCCGACACCTCCATGGAAATCACACCCTGCTCGCCAGTCCGCTCCAGAATGCGCATGTTTACATCACGCCAGGAACTGACCCGATGGCCGTCCACGGAGAGAATCTCCATGCCTTCCTGCAGTCCCACCCGCTCAGCCACGCTCTCGTCAGCAACCTGGCCGATAATGGGCGCAATATGGGTAACGCCGACCACGCTCAACAACCAGTAAGCAAAAATGGCGAAAATAAAGTTGGCCACAGGACCTGCCGCCGCAATGGCAATACGCTGGCCGGGAGGCTTGGAGGTAAAAGCCTGGTCTTTTAACTCTTCTGGTACCGGTCCCTCGCGCTCATCCAGCATTTTTACATAGCCGCCCAGTGGAATGGCAGCAATCGCATATTCTGTCCCTTGCTTGTCGTACCAGGAGAACATCGGTTTCCCGAAACCCACAGAGAAGCGAAGCACTTTCACGCCACAACGCCGGGCAACCCAGAAATGACCGTATTCATGGATGGTCACCAGGATGCCCAGGGTAAGCGCGAGCGCGAGGACGGTTTCAATAATCTGCATAGCGTTCCTGATTGATGGCTTCAGCCGGGCAGCATTCTGCTACGGCTATCAGACAGTTAACAGACATATCTGTTCCCATGCACGAGTCCGTGCTTCTTTATCCTTGGCAAAGATAGCGTCAAAGCTGTCGGCTGGCTCGACGGCAGTCGCAACCAGCGTTCGCTCTATGATAACGGGGATATCCGAAAAACACAGGGTACCCTCAAGAAAAGCGGCGACGGCCACTTCATTGGCGGCATTGAGAACCGCCGGCGCGGTGCCTCCTGCCTCAAAGGCTTCCGCGGCCAGGCGCAGGCAGGGGAAACGCACCAGATCCGGCCGCTCGAAGTGAAAGCTTCCGATGGCGAACAGGTCCAGAGGCGCAACGCCAGCGTCAATGCGCTCTGGCCAGGCCAGGCCATTGGCTATCGGTGTTCTCATATCCGGACTGCCAAGCTGGGCCAGTACAGAGCCGTCGGCATACTCAACCATGGAGTGAATAATGCTCTCGGGATGAACATGCACCTCAACTCTCTGAGGTGTTGTATTGAACAGCCAGCAGGCTTCAATCAGCTCCAGGCCTTTGTTCATCAAAGTCGCGGAGTCCACGGAAATCTTCTGCCCCATGGACCAGTTGGGGTGGGCACAGGCCTGGGCAGGCGTTACCGAACGAAGACCCGCAGCGGAATGCTCCCGAAAGGGGCCACCAGAGGCTGTCAACAGAATCCGTGTGACGCCGGCACCGGCAGGATCCCGTATCTTGTCCGCTGGCATACACTGGAAAATCGCGTTGTGCTCGGAGTCAATCGGCAGCAGTTCCGCGCCGGCCTCGGCCACTGCATCCATAAAGAGTTTGCCGGACATCACCAGGGCTTCTTTATTAGCGAGCAACACTCGCTTACCTGCCCTGACTGCCGAAAGCGTCGGCGACAGACCCGCCGCCCCGACAATACCAGCCATTACGGTATCGACAGCCGGGGCCGAAGCTACCTCGCACAGCCCATCCAGGCCAGAAAGCACCTGGGTATCGGGCAGATCCGCCAACAACTCCGAGAGCATGGGGGCAACGTCGGGATCGGCCATAACCGCCACCCTGGGACGGAACTCCCGACACAGTACTGCGAGCTCTTCAGCACGGGTACTCGCCGTTAGCGCATAGACCGAGAACCGGCCAGGGTGGCGCCGAACAACATCGAGGGTGCTGAGACCTATGGAGCCTGTGGCTCCCAGTACACTGATATGACGGATTGCCATAGTCACCACTGCCCGGTTGTCAGCCAACCAAGTTGAGTAATAATCAGGGCAAATACCGGAATGGCGGCTGTCAAACTGTCAATCCGGTCCATAATACCACCATGGCCTGGTAACAGCTGGCTACTGTCCTTAATGCCACGATACCGTTTGAGCATGCTTTCCAACAGGTCGCCCAACACCGAAACCAGGCCGGTAGCGAGACTGGCAACAATCAGGAGCACTGACTGGCCCACCCCTGCCGAAGCCAGCAAGCTGGCCACAAGGGCAAAAGCTCCCACGGCCACCAGGCCACCCCAGACACCCGCCCAGGACTTGCCGGGGCTAACCCGGGGCGCCAGCTTCGCTTTACCAAAGGCCCGACCGGCGAAGTAAGCGCCGGTATCGGCAGCCCAGACCACACAGAGCACGTAAAGAATGAGCAACAGATTATTGGTCGTCTCGCCGAACTGGAAACCGCCCGTACGCAAGTAATTGAGGCCCACCCAGGCTGGCACGAGAACAAATAGCCCCATCAATGCTCTTGCAGGAACACTGCCCCATTTTTCAGAGCCGGCGGGATAACTGCGAACCAGAAAAAAGCAGATGCACCACCAGAGCAGCGCCAGCCAGAGCACTGCCACAAACTGCACGTTCAGCAGTCCGTAAAGAATGATAGCGGCAGCCAGAGCGTAGCCGATCCTGCCTGCAGGGTTCCCAATGCCGGACATATTCGCCCACTCCCAGGCACCCAGGGTGATAATGGCTCCGGTAAAGAGTGCAAACCCCAGCGGCGGGAGAAAGAAGATCCCGCCAATGGCGATCGGAGCGAGGACCAGCGCGGTGATAATTCGGGTTTCTAACACGGTTAACGTCGCTATCATTCGTTATTGTTGTAGAGTCTTGGCCGTTATCTGATCATCTGTCTGGCCAAAACGACGCTGTCGACCGGCGTATACCTGAAGGGCCCTGAGCATCTCTTCCTGCTGAAAATCAGGCCAGTACACCGGAGAAAAATAAAACTCTGTGTAAGCCAGGTGCCAGAGCATGAAATTGCTGATTCTCTGCTCACCCGCGGTACGGATCATCAGGTCCGGTACCGGCAGATCACCAATACTGAGGTGCTGCTGAATCAGGTCATCGGTAATATCGGACGGCGCCAACTGCCCGGTCCGCACCTGCTCCGCAACCTTGCGCATGGCCTGGGCGATATCCCAGTGACCGCCATAGTTGGCGGCAATCACCAGCGTCATACGGGAATTATTACGGGTCAGCTCTTCAGCCGCTGCCATATGTTCGCGAAGCGCAGAGCTGAACGCGGACCGGTCACCAATAATTCGCAGCCGGATATCATTCCGATGAAGCTTACGCACCTCCCGTTCCAGTGCGAACAGGAACAGTTTCATCAAGGCCGACACCTCATCCTTGGGCCGACGCCAGTTCTCACTGGAAAAAGCAAACAGGGTCAGAACTTCCACACCCTCACGGGCACAGGTTTCCACCACTGCCCTGACCGCTTCCACACCGGCCCTGTGACCTGCCACTCCCTTGAGGCGACGGGCCTTGGCCCAACGATTGTTCCCGTCCATGATAATGGCCACATGCCGGGGTCGGCTGTCTGCCGATACCGGAATCTCCGCGGATACAGTTCCCGTCATTAAATCCCCTGTGCGACCGGAGCGCTCGAGTGCCGCGGCCTTTCAATTCGCTTGCAAGTAAGCCCGGACGGTTAAACCGCCATCAGGTCTTCTTCCTTGGCCTTGAGCATTTTCTCAACTTCCGCAATGTAGCGGTCAGTCAGCTTCTGAATCTCGTCTTCGCCCTTGCGCTCGTCGTCTTCGGTGATTTCTTTTTCCTTCAACAGATCCTTGATCATGCTGTTGGCGTCACGGCGTGCATTGCGGATGGAAACCCGACCATGCTCGGCATCGGCTTTTGCCTGCTTGACCATGTCCTTACGAGTTTCTTCGGTCAGCATGGGCATCGGGATGCGAATGATATCGCCGCTGGTAGCCGGGTTCAGGCCAAGGCCTGACGCCATGATAGCCTTCTCGATGGTCGGCATCAGGTTTTTCTCCCAGGGAGAGACCGTCAGAGTCCGGTTGTCCTCAACATTGACGCTTGCCACCTGCTTCAGTGGTGTCTCCTGGCCGTAGTAGTTCACCATGACACTATCAAGAATAGAAGGGTGGGCCCGGCCGGTGCGAATTTTGTTGAACGCAGAGTTCAGAGACTCCAGGCTCTTTTGCATTTTTTTTTCGACTTCTATTTTGATGTCGTTAATCACTTCAGCATCCTCAATTCATTCGTCAGGTCAGTCGTTAATCTGGCCCCAAAACCTTCTGTACATGGGACCCGGACAACGATTTACTCGATCAGTGTACCTTCTTTTTCGCCAGTTACGATGCGAGTCAGTGCACCTGCGCGGTTCATATCGAATACCCGCAGCGGCAGGCCATGATCCCGGGCGAGGCAGATAGCGGTCAGATCCATCACACCCAGCTTCTTGTCCAGAACCTCATCGTAGGTGAGGTGGTCGTATTTCTCGGCACTGCTGTCCAGGTGTGGATCCGCTGAGTATACGCCATCTACCTTGGTGGCCTTGAGCACGGCATCTGCCTCAATCTCAATGCCACGCAGGCAAGCGGCGGAATCGGTTGTGAAGAAGGGGTTACCGGTACCGGCACAGAAGATCACCACGTCGCCATCCTTGAGATCGCGTACCGCACGACGGCGATCATAATGCTCCACAATCCCGCTCATCGGGATTGCCGACATTACCCGGGTCCGGATATTGGAGCGCTCCAGGGCATCGCGCATGGCAAGGCCGTTCATTACGGTGGCCAACATGCCCATATGGTCACCGGTCACCCGGTCCATCCCAGCCGCATTCAGGGCTGCTCCACGGAACAGGTTACCGCCACCAATCACCAGACCAACCTGCACACCGATGCCAATCAGCGCCCCGATTTCCAGTGCCATGCGGTCAAGAACCTTGGGGTCAATACCGAAATCGTGCTCCCCAATCAGGGCCTCGCCACTAAGTTTGAGCAGAACACGCTTGTATCTGGGCTGGTTTTTCGATGATGTCCGCATGATGATCCCCTCGTCGTCTGTTGGCTGCTATCCGGCGTGATACCCGTTGCAGGCTGGCATCTGACATACGCCTCAAGAAAAGGGGTATCTCAGATACAAGCCCGCCAGGAAAGCCGGGAATTCCCGGTTTTCCTGGCAGACTCAAATGATGCAGTGGCTGGATGCCGGCTGCATCAAGCGAAAGGTCAGGCCTTGCCCGTGCCGGCTGCAGCAGCAACCTCGGCAGCAAAGTCTACTTCTTCCTTTTCAATACCTTCACCCACTTCCAGGCGAACGAAGTCAACCAGCTCGCCACCGTTGGACTTGATCAGCTCGCCCACGGTCTGGTCCGGGTTCTTGACGAAAGGCTGCTCAACAAGACTGTTCTCCTTGAGGAACTTCTTGATGCGGCCACCCATCATTTTCTCGACGATTTCTTCGGGCTTGCCTTCCATGTCCGGCTGGGCCTTGATAACGTCCTTCTCTCTTTCCAGCTCATCCGCCGGCATATCTTCCGGTTTGCCGACACGCGGGTTAACAGCAGCAACGTGCATGGCAATGTCACGGGCGACTTCTGGATCACCGGCAGTCAGGGCGACAACCGAAGCAATCTTGTTGTTGCTGTGGACATAGCCACCAACAACCGGGCCTTCAACCTTCACGATGCGGCGGACAGTGATGTTCTCGCCGATCTTCTGAACCAGCGCTTCACGCTTGGCTTCCAGATCGCTTTCCATCAGCCTGGCGATGTCGGTTTCGCCTTTTTCGAAGGCAACGCTCAGGACATCGTTGGCAAAGTTCAGGAAGTTGTCATCGCGAGCAACGAAATCGGTCTCGGAGTTCACTTCCAGAATGTAGGCAAGGGTGTTGTCGTCAGAAATCTTGATCAGTGAAGCGCCTTCAGCGGCGGTACGGTCGGCTTTCTTGGCAGCCTTCAGGCCGGAAGATTTGCGCAGCTCTTCGATTGCAGCGTCAACACTGCCCTCAGCTTCAACCAGTGCCTTCTTGCACTCCATCATGCCAAGGCCGGTACGCTCACGCAGCTCCTTGACCATTGCAGCGGTAATTGCAGCCATGTTCAATCCTCTCAACTGTTCCGAATTCGGTGGTGAGGTGTGCTCGGGACAACCCCGCGCACACCCTACATCTCAGACATGAAGGTAAAGCGTCACTCAGCCGCTGGCTTCGCGGCTTCAGCGTCTTCGCTGACTTCAACAAACTCGTCAGTTCCGGCTCCGCCAGACTGGGCTGCCTCGATGCAGGTGTCAGCAACGGCTTGCACGTAAATCTGGATCGCGCGAATGGCATCATCGTTGCCCGGAATCACGTAATCAACGCCGTCCGGATCGCTGTTGGTATCAACCACACCGATAACAGGGATACCCAGTTTGTTCGCTTCCTTGATGGCGATACGCTCGTGGTCCACGTCGATCACGAACAGCGCGTCCGGCAGGCCGCCCATGCTTTTGATGCCACCAATGGAACGCTCGAGCCGGTCCATTTCACGGGTGCGATCCAGTGCTTCTTTCTTGGTCAGCTTGTCGAAAGTGCCGTCCTGGCTCTGAGCTTCCAGGTCACGATAGCGGCGGATAGACTGACGAATGGTCTTGTAGTTGGTCAGCATGCCACCGAGCCAGCGATGGTTAACGAACGGCTGACCGGCACGTTCGGCTTCTTCCTTGATGATCTTGGCCGCGGCACGTTTGGTACCAACGAACAGGATCTTGTTCTTGTTCTCCGCCAGCTGCTGAACGAACTTCAGCGCCTCGTTCATGGCAGGAACAGTCTGCTCAAGGTTGATGACATGAATCTTGTTACGGGCGCCGAAGATGAACTTCGACATTTTCGGATTCCAGTAACGGGTCTGGTGACCGAAGTGAGCACCTGCCTTCAGCAGGTCACGCATATTTACCTGAGCCATGATATTTACCTTTTAGCTTCGGGTTAGTCCTCCACGCGTCCGATTGACCCAACCAACCCCCGTATCAAACAACAGAAGATGGCACCCTGGGACAACGTGCCGACACGTGTGTGAATTTGCCGGATTCGTTTCCGGCGGGCGCGTTTATACCATAATCAGCCAGGTAAACGCCATTAATTTTGACAACCAGCATCCTTGTACCTGGGCAGCATGGCCCTTAAAATGCCGGTTTGACACAAATCAACGGGAAGCCCAATGCAGGTATCGATCAAGACTCCGGAAGAAATCGAAAAGATGCGCGTCGCTGGCCGCCTGGCAGCCGAAGTTCTCGAGATGATCGACGAACACGTCAAGCCCGGCGTTTCCACCGAAGAACTCGACCGGATTTGCCACGACTATATCGTTAACAAGCAGAAGTGCATTCCGGCGCCGCTCAATTACAAAGGGTTTCCGAAGTCTATCTGCACCTCGGTCAATCACGTCATCTGTCACGGCATCCCGTCCGAAAAGAAAATCCTTAAGGACGGAGACATCCTGAACATCGATGTCACCGTAATAAAAGATGGTTATCACGGTGACACCAGCAAGATGTGGGTCGTGGGCAAGCCAAAACCGGGTACGGAACGGCTGGTTCAGATTACCCAGGAGTGCCTGTACAAAGGTATCGAACTGGTGAAGCCAGGAACCCGGCTGGGCGATATCGGGCACGTGATTCAGCAGTATGCCGAAAAAAATCATTACTCTGTGGTCCGTGATTACTGTGGTCACGGCATCGGCACGGTGTTTCACGAAGAGCCGCAGGTAATGCATTACGGCAAGCACGGCACCGGCATGGAGCTGCAGGAAGGCATGACTTTTACCATTGAGCCAATGATCAACCAGGGCAAGTACCAGACCAAACTTCTGCCGGATGGCTGGACAGTGGTTACCAAGGACCACAAGCTCTCGGCGCAGTGGGAGCACACCATCCTTGTAACAGCGGATGGCCACGAGGTTCTGACCAGGCGAAAGGAAGAGTCCTTCTAAGTGGACCAGAGCGAGCTGGAATCCCGCATCAGTGAAGACCCCTCGCCAGTTGCGCCGGCCCGGGAGCTGCTGAAGCGCAGGTACAACACCGATGCCGAGGCCTTCCAGCAGGGCGCGGATGTGCGCGCGCTCGTGCAATCCAGAGCTGACACTGTCGATACCGTTCTCAGACTGATCTGGAACCGCTACCCCTTTTCCGGCTCACCGGACATTGCCCTGATTGCAGTCGGCGGCTATGGCCGGGGCGAGCTTCATCCCCACTCGGACATTGATCTTCTGATCCTTACCCGTAATGGCATTGAAGACAGCTGGCATGAAGACCTCGGCACCTTCATTACCCTTCTCTGGGACTTGCGACTGGATATCGGCCACAGCGTTCGCAGCATCGAAGAAAGCAAGACCGCCGCCCGTGAAGACATCACCATACTGACCAACCTGTTGGAAACCCGCACCATCGCCGGGCCGGATGAACTGCGGTCGGACCTGAGCGAGCAGGTCTACTCCGATGATGTCAGCACCGATCGCGATTATTTTATCGCCAAACGCGAAGAGCAGAGGCAACGGCACCAGAAATACGGCGATACCGAGTACAATCTTGAGCCGAACGTCAAAGGCTCTCCGGGTGCCCTGCGCGACATCCAGACCATTGGCTGGATTACCAAACGACATTTCGGACTGCAGAACACGGCAGACCTGACCCAATTCAGCATTCTTACCGAGGAAGAACACCAGATCCTTTTCCAGGGTGAAACCTTCCTGTGGCAACTGCGCTATGGCCTGCAACTGCTGGCTGACCGAAATGAAAACCGCCTGCTGTTCGACCATCAGCGAGCCCTGGCCCAAATGCTCGGGTACAGGGACGAAGGCAAGCGACTTGGCGTCGAATTAATGATGCAGGCCTACTATCGCACCGTTCTCGCCCTTGCCGAGCTGGCCGACGTGATTCTGCAATATTATGACGAGGCCATTCTGGGCAGCGGGGCCGACGACGCTATCCAGCCAATCAACAAGCGCTTCCAGACTCGCAACTACTATATAGAAGCGGTTAACAACCAGGTCTTTGCCTACGCCCCCTTCGCCATCATGGAAATCTTTGTGCTGATGGCACAGCACCCGGAGATCAAGGGTATCCGGGCGACCACAATCCGGTCCCTGCGGGCCCACCGGCATCTGATCGACGATGCGTTCCGGTCCGACCTGGCTGTGACCACGCTGTTCATGGAACTGCTCAGAACACCCCATGCACTGGATCAGACTTTGTCTGCCATGAAAAAGTACAGCGTGCTTGGCCGCTACCTCCCGGAATTTGGCAAGATAATCGGCCAGATGCAGCACGACCTTTTCCACATTTACACCGTGGATGCCCATACCATGCGGGTTATCCGCAACATGGCAAGGCTCGGCAGTGCCGAAGCCCGGACCGAATACCCCCTGGCCTCGCGCCTGATCCACCGGTTACCAAAACTGGAAACGCTTTATATCGCAGGCATCTACCACGATGTCGCCAAAGGCCGGGGCGGCGACCATTCAGAACTGGGCGCAATAGACGCTGAGGCTTTCTGCCACCGGCACCACCTTAGTGAGCGGGACACCAGACTGATTTCGTGGCTGGTGGAAAACCACTTGCTGATGTCCATGACAGCCCAGCGCAAAGACATCTCCGACCCGGACATTATCCACGGCTTCGCCCGGGCAGTACCCAGCCAGGCGCACCTTGATTATCTGTATGTGCTGACCGTATGCGACATCAGTGCCACCAACCCCAAACTCTGGAACACCTGGCGCGCGTCGCTCTTACGCCAACTTTACATTGAGGCCAAACGGGCCTTGCGTCGAGGCACGGAAACCCCCATTGACCGGCAGGAATGGGTTCGCGCCACCCAGTCGGAAGCCCGGGAGATCCTGCACGCCCAGAACATGAGTGATGCACAGATCAATGCCATCTGGGACACCCTGGACGAGGACTATTTCCTCCAGGACTCTACCGTTGATATCGCCTGGCAGACCGCAGCCATCATCCGCCATGGCGACAAACCCGACCCACTGGTGCTTATTCGGGATACCCGGGGCGGCCCCACGGACGGCTACTCCCAGATCATTATCTACATGAAGGACCGGGTTGCCCTGTTTGCCGCGACTACCGCCGTACTGGAGCAATTAAACCTGAACATCGTGGACGCCCGGATCAGCTCAAGCGCGGGCCCCTATTCGATCAGCTCGTACGTGGTGCTGGATGAAAAGGGCCAGCCCCTCGGCATCGACCCCGCGCGCCGAGAGCGAGTACGTTTGCGCCTGATCGAGGAACTGGATGATCCGGAAGACTATCCGGACATCATCCACCGGCGTACACCACGGCAACTGAAACATTTTGCCTTCCCGACGGAAGTGACCTTCTCTAATG
>JAXHUV010000249.1:0-3252 GCA_034189445.1 Pseudomonadota bacterium | reverse complement strand
TGCCCAGAGTGCAACAGCGCCAGATGAACGCGACACGCCCACCACAAAGCGAATTTTTTGATGAATCGGCTAATTTTGTGGGTGCTGTGAGCCCCGTGTCCTCGCAAAGCTGGCTCGACGGCTGGACCAACTTCCCCGAAAACTAGCCAGCAGAACGATATTCCGGGCCATGGAAGGCTCTTGACCCGCTCCCAGCGTCGCTTGAAGGACAGACGTTCCCCGCAGGGTCCGTCACAAAACGGTAGAGAAAGTGACACATCGGATTCACCTTGTTCTGTTAAAATTCAGTAAATTAGCAGGAACAAGGTTATGACATCTACCACTGGTTTGTATGCCCTCGCGACGGCTGCCAGCTTGTATCTTATCTTCAAGACATTGGTAAGGCTGCAGCTTTCACGGGCGAAACATCCCTCTCTACGGGGGCACAGTAACTGGTCACGGCGCGTTGCCCGCCTGGTGCCTTACTTCAGCTACGATGAAACAGAGTTCCATGCCAGTGACGGTGCGCCGCGGGCGGTGGTTCAGCGACGCCAACAGGCAATTCGGGAATTGCAGACCAATGCCGAGCACCAGTGCGCCAAAACACTGGCACACTGCCGATCCATTCAGAGCAGCGTTTCAGATGTGCGTTTTACCAGCCGCTACCGCGTGCCCTTTCCTTACAGCGCACAACTGCCGGACTGCTTCAGGCTTGGTTCCATGGCCGAGGAAACCCGCGGTTCCCAGGTCCGGGATATGGACGGCAACTGGCGGTATGACCTGTCCGGTTCTTACGGCGTTAATGTCTTTGGCTATGACTTCTATAAGCAGTGCATGGATGAGGGTATTGCCAAAACAAAAGCCCTCGGGCCGGTGCTCGGCGCCTATCATCCGCTGATTGCCGAGAATGTCGAGATTATCCGCCAGGTTTCCGGGCTGGACGAGGTGTCGTTTCACATGTCCGGCACCGAAGCCGTCATGCAGGCCGTGCGCCTTGCCCGCTACCATACTGGAAAGACCCACCTTGTGCGTTTCTGTGGCGCCTATCATGGCTGGTGGGATGGCGTTCAGCCGGGCATCGGCAACACCCGCAAGGCCCGCGATGTTTATACCCTGGCGGACCTGAGCGAACAGACCCTGCACATACTGCGTACCCGCAAAGACATCGCCTGCGTACTGATCAATCCGTTACAGGCCTTCCATCCCAACAGTGATGCGCCGTCGGATACCGCACTGATTGCCAGCAACCGCACAAACGGTTTCGACAAGCAGCGCTACACCGACTGGTTATCCAGGTTGCGGGAGGTGTGCAGCGAACGCGGCATCGTGCTGATTTTCGACGAGGTCTTTACCGGCTTCCGACTCGCCTATCGCGGTGCCCAGGAATTCTATGGCATTCAGGCGGACCTGGTGACCTACGGAAAAACACTGGGCGGCGGCCTGCCAGTTGGTGTCCTGGCGGGTACCCATTCGTTAATGCAGCGCTTCAAGAACGATCAGCCAGCCAACGTTTCCTTTGCCCGGGGCACTTTCAACTCTCACCCCTACGTGATGGGTGCAATGAACGTATTCCTGAACCGCATACGGCAACCTGATATCCAGCAACAGTACCAGGAATCAGAAAGCCTCTGGAATCACCGCGTCGCCCGACTCAACCAGCGCCTTGAAAGCGAGGCACTGCCGCTACGGATTACCAACATCCATTCGATTCTGTCAGTGCTTTACACCCGGCCGAGCCGATACAACTGGATGCTCCAGTTTTATCTCCGGCAGGCAGGGCTTGAATTGAGCTGGACTGGCACGGGCCGGCTGATTATGAGTTACAGCTTTACCGAAGATGACTTTAACCAGGTAATTGAACGGTTTGTCATCGCCGCCCACCAGATGCAGGCGGATGGCTGGTGGTGGCAAAGTCCCACGCTTACCAACAAAGCCATCATGCGACAGTTCCTGGTTGACATGCTCTCAGCCCGATTCCCGATTCTGAACGGCAGGTTGTCCGGCCCGCTAACGACACAACGGCAAAAGGCCCGCTCCGGCTCCGTTGCGGACCAGGATCAACAGCCAGAAAAGGTGGGTTGAGTATGCCAATGCAATGGCAGAGCAGCAACGACGTGCTCTATAAACTCTGGCGCTGGACTATCCGGAACAGATTCATATTGAAACGACGGTGGCCTAGTGAATCCAGTGCATAAAGCAAAGCCACGTTTATCCGCTGGCGAACAACTGAACTTTCTGCTGACCAACCGCCTGCCCCGGCGCTGGCTGACACTGTTCATGGGTTGGTTCAGCCGAATCGAGAGCCCGATACTGACCCGGCTCTCGATTGCCATCTGGCAGTGTTTCGCGGATGACCTTCGGTTGCAGGACGCCAACGCCCGGCAATTTCGCAGCTTGCAAGCGTGCTTTACACGCCAGCTAAAACCCGGATTGCGGCCCGTAGACGCCAGGCCGGAAGTCGTCAGTAGCCCCTGCGACGCGATTGTTGGCGCCTGCGGGCGAATTGAGGATAATCGTTTGTTCCAGACCAAGGGTTTCCCCTACACCCTTGAAGACCTGATCCCGAACGTCGAGCTTGCAGCGCGTTATCGCAACGGTCATTTTGTCACTCTGCGACTGAAGTCCAGCATGTACCACAGGTTTCACGCACCGGTGGACTGTCGTGTCCGCCAGGTGGATTACGTGTCCGGGGATACCTGGAACGTGAACCCGATTGCCCTGAAAAAGGTCGAGAAATTGTTTTGCAAAAACGAACGGGCGGTCCTGGAGTTGGAGTTTGGTCGTCCCGATTACAGTTTAACGTTGGTGCCGGTTGCAGCCATTCTGGTAGCGAGCATGAAATTCCATTTTCTGGAAGAGCCGCTGGATTTGAGATACCGGGGTTCCAATCTGATCCCCTGTGATGCGACGTTGAAAAAAGGCCAGGAAATGGGCTACTTTCAACACGGGTCCACCATTATCGTCTTTGCGTCAGAGCAATACAGACTCAGCCCCGAAATCAATGAAGGCCACCCCGTAAAAATGGGGGAGGCACTATTATCAGGTCACCCGTTTATCAGGTCACCCATTGCTGGAGCAACCTTTGCGTCCTCCAGCCTACCCGAAAAACCCACTGCGACACTTGATGTGTAAGGAAGCCGACATGACCTTTTTTGAAGAATTACAAAAACAACGATGGGACGATCATCGCTACTATCACCACAACCGGATCAACCAACTCCTGCACCTGCTCAGCGCCAGCTGTTTTCTGGTCAGCTATGCGCTGGTGTTTTT
>JAXHUV010000248.1:0-3255 GCA_034189445.1 Pseudomonadota bacterium | reverse complement strand
GGTTACCGGTGCCAGCGGCGGTGTTGGCACGGCCCTGATCCAACTTTGCCGGATCATGGGGGCCATTCCCTACGCCCTCAGCAAACAGGACAAGGCAGCAGCTCTGCTGGAGCTGGGCGCCGAGGCCGTGCTGGATCGCTCCGATATGGACGGTTTCGTGGATCGTGTGAAAGCGGAAACCGGCGGCAAGCCCATTGATGCGGTGATGGACCTGGTGGGCGGTGAGATGACGGATGTGTTCATCGACACCATGATCTTCGATATGAATGCCCGCGGCACCTACCCGCGTCTGAGTATCGCCGGTGCCAGTGGCGGCAACATCAGCGAAATCCTGTGGACCCGGATCTACCTTTACCAGGTGCGGATTTTCGGAGTATCCCATGGCACCCGGGAAGAGGCGGAGCAATTGATGGCCTGGATCCGGGGAGGGCAGCTGAAACCGGTTTTGCACGGTGCCTTCAGGCTTTCTGATCTGCACCGGGCAGAAGCGTATTTTGTCAACCGGGGTAGCAATTATCTCGGCAAGATCGTGATCGTTCCCGACTCACAATGGCAAGAGCACGGCCAACCCTGGTCACTGGAGGGCGCGTGATGCAACCTGAACTGACCATTCAGTTGATGGATACCCATGCCGGCGGTGATGTCAGCCGGATCGTGACCGGTGGCATTGATCTGTTGCCGGGCGATACTGTTCGGGCGCAGATGCACTACCTGCGGGATGATGCCGATGGCTTGCGCCGGCTGCTGCTGGAGGAGCCATACGGCATGCCGGAGATGTCCGTGGATTTGCTGGTACCGCCAACAAATCCACGGGCCTCCGCCGGTTACATCATCATGGAGGTGATGGGTTACCCGATCTACTCCGGCTCCAACACCATCTGTACGGCCACGGCAGTGCTTGAATCGGGTATCGTTCCGAAACAGGAAGGTAAGCAGCATTTCATGCTCGAATCGCCCGCGGGCCTGGTTCAGATCGAAGCGACTGTGCACGACGGTGTGGTGGAAGCCATTACCTGTGAAGGTCTGCCCAGTTATATTCACACCTATAAGGCCAGCATCGACGTGCCCTCGCTGGGTGAGGTTACTTACAGCGTTGCCTACAGCGGCGGTTTTTACGCCTTGGTCGATGCGTCCAGTTTGGGCTTTGACCTGACCCTGGACGAAGAACGCACACTGGCAAAAACCGCCCACGCCATTGTCGAAGCACTCCAGGCTGAGCGGGGCTTTTCCCATTACACGCTCGGCGATGTGGGGCCACTGCCGTTCCTGCACTTCATGGGGCCCGTGGACCATGTGGCCGAGGGTTATTACCGGTCCCGGTCCGCGACCTATGTGCATCCCGGTGTGATTTGCCGGAGCACAACGGGAACCGGCACCTCGGCCCGCCTGGCATTGATGAACTACGAAGGCAGTGTCAAACCGGGCGATAAGCTTGAAACCGTCTCCCTGAGAGAGACCGGCTTTATCGGTGAGTTTACCTCCGTCGAGGAAGAGGGCGAGTACCAGGTGATCAAGAACAGCATTACCGGCAAGGGTTATGTCATTGCCCGCTCTGACATTGTGGTCAACTGCGATGATCCCCTGGTTGAGTGCGGGTCTCTGCACCACATTCTGTCAAGCCGCCACCCTGGAAAAATTACCCCTCAATCCTGAGTTTCTTTCTTGATCTCGTGTGATTCTTTCACCGGGTGGCTACACGGGGTTTGAAGTCCAACGGTACGAAAACGTACGCTAAGGCCATTCGTCCAGCTCCAGTGGCTGCTTCAACGGCTTGAGCTGTCCATTCAGCACCTGTTCGGCAAGAGTGAACGAGTAGTGGCCCAGCTTGATCGCATCTCATTTGAGATACATAATGGATTCACACATAACAATCGGAGAATTCATCATGGCTCACACTTCAATGTTGCACGTTCGTGTGGACGACGAGTTGAAGGCTGATGCAGCGGAAAAGCTCGCCAGCTTCGGCCTGACGGTATCAGATGCCGTCCGCATCCTTCTAACCCGCATAACCAAAGAGGGCGGATTGCCCGTTGGGTTAACGGCTGATCCGGAAGTCCATGACGCCTGGTTCCGCGACAAAGTGAAAGAGGCCCTGGCAGACACGCGACCTGCCGTTTCTCATCAACAGGTAATGGATGAGGCGCAAGCGTTGATCGACAGGAAGCGTCGTCGTGCCTGAACTGGAATGGCTGGAACTGGCTCGTACTGACCTGTTAGGGATTGTCGATTACATCTCTGATGACAATCCCGATGCAGCACAGCGCGTAAAGGATGACATCGAGATGAAAGCTGAAAAGCTGCCGGAGTTCCCCAAAATAGGCCGCTCTGGTCGGGTTGAAGGGACCCGGGAACTCGTCGCCTGGTCGAACTATATCCTCGTGTACCAAGAGGATGCCTTGACGGTACGAATACTGCGCGTATTACATGCCGCGCAGCAGTGGCCGCCAACCGATTAACAAGCCAATTTGCCATTTTCGGGGGGCTTCATGCCGCCTTCTATTTCTTAGCATACGTTTTCGTACCGTTGGACTTTACCCTCCTACATCTGTTGAAAAACGAAGGCATCCATGGCCAGAACACCGTGTTCGATGCCGCCATCAATCAGTGTGCCGGGGCAATGGTTTCCCGCAGCACCGGCCGCCACTATCAGGGGCAGGAAATGCTCGGTGGTTGGGTGCGCCCGTTGGGCGTGTGGGGCTTCCTCAAAAGTTGCTATCAGTTGTTGGTGCTCGCCTGCCTGTACCTTTGCGCGAACCCAGTCCGTAAACTCCCGGGCATACCCGGATGCGTTCTGGTCACCCCAACGAACTTCGTACTGATTGTGGGTAAGGCTGCCTGATCCGACGATGAGCACACCTTCATGCTCGAGTGGCTGCAGTGTCTGACCGAGGCGCCAGGCAGAGGCAGGGTCAAGATCGATTGGCATCGAGACCTGGAACACCGGAACCGAGTGATCGGGGAAAAGGTGCATCAGAGGAACCCAGGCTCCGTGATCCAGACCACGGGTTGCGTCAGCTTTGACGTTCCAGCCGTCCGCCTCCAGCAATGTCAGGGCGGTTCGCGCCAGTTCCGGGTGCCCGGAAACCGGATATTCGAGGTTATACAGTTCGGGCGGAAAACCCCCGAAATCGTGGATCGTCTCGGGTTTTTCCGAGACGCCCACCCGGACCTCCCTTGTCATCCAGTGCGGTGAAATCACCAGCACGGCTTCGGGCCTGGCCAGGCGTTTGCCCAGCTCTGTCAGGGCCGGGCCAG
>JAXHUV010000247.1:0-3286 GCA_034189445.1 Pseudomonadota bacterium | reverse complement strand
TCTGGTTTGTATCGCCGTGATTGCCGGAACTCTGGTGCTCGCGGCTCTGACGTATCACTTTATAGAAAAACCAGTGCGGGAATTTCGCCGCGTTCGGTGGCCCAGGGTGGTGGGTGCCGGGTTTGCTCTGCCAGCGGTGTTGTTCAGTTCGGCGGCGTTGTCTGCTATTCATTGGCAGGGTATGCCGGAGCGGTTTGATGAAGAATTGAATCGAAAGTCTGCTGCGGTACTAACCTATGCCTATGATGTGCGCGGCAGGTGTAATGAAGGGCCCATTAAGTCACCACTTGGGCCGGATAAATGCGTTCTGGGTATTGAAAAACCTGAGGTGGATATTCTTCTTGTTGGGGATTCGCATGCCAACCATTTCAGTGGAATGATTTCGGTGCTGGCTGATGACGCAGGGCTGCGAGGATACGATGTAACACAGAGCAACACGGCATTCCTGGTTGGTGTTGAGCGCTTTTATCGCCAAGGTGAGCAGGTTGTACGTCACAGCAACTTCAGTGAGAGAAATGCCGTAATTGAGCAGAAACTGTTGCCTGACCGGTACGATTATGTGGTGTTGGGTGGTTCGTTTGTTGGTCATTACAACGATGGGCTGTTCAGCACAGATCTGATCGCGCCCGTAGCACCGACTCCGGAGATTTTTCGGAAGGCAATGGTGCGTACGATTACTGAAATCATTGGGTATGGCTCTACCCCGGTTTTGATCAAAGGGAATCCCACCTTTGAATTCGATGTTTCCAGCTGCACGTTGAATAATGAGCGGTTTGGCCTCGATAAGAATTGCCATTTGGAACGGGACGATTACGACGAGAAGTTCCGTGAGTGGAGTCAGTTTGTGGAGGCGCTCCAGGAACAGTTTCCTCAGTTGATGGTGATTGATCCGGCTAAGGTGATGTGTGACGAACGCAAGTGTTATTCGGAATTGGATGGAGTGCCACTCTATAAGGACAGTGGGCACTTGAATTACGAGGGTTCGAAGCTGATTGGCGAGCTGTATATTGACCGGTTTGGTAATCCGTTTGCCACTGCAGCTTCAGGGCGCTGAAAATCCCTTCGGTCTTTTTCGTGTCTTTTCGGGTTTTTGGGGGGATTGCCAGGGCCACGCCTTGGTGTCCGGAGCATTGAACAGGCAGGCGGGTGCGCTTTTGAAGCCGGTGGTTTTTCTTACGTCTAATACGTCCTGGTATTTGTACAACTTTCGCGCAAGCACGATTCATGCGTTGCGTGAGCAGGGTAACCGGGTGATTTGCCTGTCGCCGCCGGATGATTTCAGTCAGCGGTTGGTGGATGAGCTGGGGGCGGAGCATATTGCCTTGCCGTTGGACGGCAAGAGCACGGGCGCGGTGCAGGAGCTGCGCAGCCTGGGTTTTATCCGGGCGGTAATGCGCCGGTACCGGCCGGATTTTGTGTTCAACTTTACGGTAAAGATGAACATTTATTGCGGCCTGGTGTGCGCGCTGCAGAAGGTTCCGTTTGCCAACAACATTTCCGGCCTGGGTACGGCGTTTATTCACGATTCCTGGCTGTTCCGGAGGGTGCGGCAGGTGTATGGCCTGGTGAACCGCCAGGCCCAGCGGCTGTTTTTCCAGAACGAGGAAGACCTGGCGGTGTTCCGGGGCAAGGGGATGCTGGGGGATACGCCCTATACCCTGTTGCCCGGCTCCGGTGTGGATTTGCAGCGGTTTCAGGCTTCGCCCCTGCCGGAAGGTGGCCCGTTCACCTTCATTATGATTGCCCGTTTGCTGGGGGATAAGGGCGTTCGGGAATATGCCGAAGCTTGTCGGCTTCTGAAAGCCGAAGGGCTGGATGTGCGCTGTTTGTTGGTGGGGCCGTTGGGGGTGAGTAACCGCACGGCGATCTCGGAAGAGGAGGTTCGCCAGTGGCAGGCGGAGGGGGTTCTTGAATACCCGGGGGCGACCGATGATGTGCGGCCTTTGATTGAGCAGTCTCATGTGTTGGTGTTGCCTTCGTATCGGGAGGGGATGCCGCGTACGGTGTTGGAGGCGGCTGCGATGGGGCGGCCGGCGATTGTTACGGATGTGCCGGGGTGCCGGCATGCGGTTGAGGCCGGGGTAACCGGGTGGCTTTGTGAGGTGCGGAGTGCTGGCTCGCTGGTTGAGCAAATGCGGTCGGTTGTCGCGATGGAAGCGGAGAAGTTGCAGCAGGCCGGGGATGCAGCTCGGAAGAGGATGGAAGAGCGGTTTAGTGAGGAAGTTGTTGTTGAAGCTTACCTTGGATGTCTGGGGTTTGAAGACGGGGTCAGGTGAAGGTTTTCCGCAGCCCCCTGTGCCGGCCTGACTCCCTGTATGGAAGATTAAACATTGTGAAATTGCTCACAGCTGTAACAAATTGTTCATCGATTCTGTATAATCTGTAACTTATCTATTTTGCTGGCCAGGATTTGAGTCAGTCTCTGTTGCGACAGGATGAATCACATGGAAGCGGCAGGTTCTACCGGTTTGTTAGCCGGCCTCATTGCGTTTATTTCGCTTTTTGCGCTCAAGCCCGTGGCGGTTTACGTCAACCTTCTTGATAAGCCGGATCACCGCAAGCTGCATAAGGGTGCGATTCCGCTGACCGGGGGGCTGAGTGCGTTTCTCGGCCTGGGTGTTGCGTGGTTGCTCTGGATGCCGCTCTCCGAGGGGTACGGGCTGTTTCTGTTTTGCGCTACCTTGCTGGTGATCATGGGCGCGGTGGACGATGCCCGGGATTTGCCGGCCTGGTTCCGGCTTGGCGCTCAGGTGGCGTTGGGGGCCTTGCTGACGTGGGGGTCCGGTATTTCCCTTCGGTCGTTCGGTGACCTGTTCGGTTTCGGTGATGTCGGCCTCTGGTTGTTCGGGCCATGGGTGACGATCGCGGCGGTGATCGGCGCCACCAATGCCTTCAATATGATCGACGGTATCGATGGCCTGGCTGGTAGTCTGTCCCTGATTGGTCTTCTCTCGCTCGCTATTCTGTTCGGCCGTTCCCCGGGGTTTGAGGCGGAGTTGACGCTGGCACTGGGTATTGGTTTTGCCCTGGTGCCCTACCTGTTGGCGAACCTTCGGGTGCCGCCGTTCCGCAAGAAGATTTTCATGGGTGATGCGGGGTCCATGTTCATCGGCTTTGCGATGGTGTGGTTGCTGGTTAATGGTACCCAGCCCGGTGAGATGGCGTTCCGGCCGGTCACGGCGCTGTGGATCATTGCGCTGCCGCTGATGGATATGGTGGCGATCATGGTGCGCCGGGTCCGTAAGGGGGAGTCGGTGATGAAGCCGGATCGGGAGCATCTGCATCA
>JAXHUV010000246.1:0-3290 GCA_034189445.1 Pseudomonadota bacterium | reverse complement strand
CACCCTGTTCTTGCCTGGATATCGTGAGTTTTGTACGTTTATCTCAGTCTACTCTTAATCTACCCCAACCTGTGGCCATCCGGGGTCAGGCGTATAGTGTGAAAGGGATGTTCCTTGGCGCCCCCTTCGCCCCCTGCGCCCCCTGCGCCCCCTGGCGATGGGGTGGATCTTTCGGCCATCGAGCCTTTGATAGGCGGGCTGAAATAAATAATAGGAGCCCACAGGACCGGGTGCAACCCTGGAACGTATCCAGGGTTTCAGTGACAGGCTTGTGCGCGGCTCAGTATTTCCAGCCCACGCTGATCGAGGCGCCCAGCTGGTGCATTTTCAGTTCGATGGTCTGGTTCGCCGCCAGCGGGTTGGGGCCGGAGACCTCTTTGGCGGGGGAGTAAAACGCCATGCCTGACACATCGAGGCTTTCGCTGTAGCAGAGGGTGTCGGTGATTTTGCCCTGCCAGCCGATCTGGTAGCCGTAACCCCAGGCATCGTCGGTGCCGTTGTTGGAAAGAGCCTCGGCGTTCGAGGAAAATGGCGCGAAGTTTTGGACTCCTTCAGCCTCAAAACGCTGATAGGTAATGACCGGCGAAATGCCTATGGCCTGGTTGTCGGAGAACTCCCAGGACCAGGTCGGAGTAAAAGACAGCTGCGCAAAGTTCACACCGGTGCTGCCACCGTTGAAAGGCCCCCCGTTTTCACCGGGGTAGTCGGTGTTCATACCACCGTTGGCAAACACGGAAACGCCGAAACTTGTGGTGTCCGACAGTTCCCGGTTAAAACCCAGATGGGGAACAACGAAGCCGTTGCGGCTGCTCTTGTAAGTGCCGGGTGCCAGAGGGAACATATCGCCCTGACCAGGGTTCCCGGCCACGGTGTACTCCCTCCTCGGAGAAAACACTTCCAGCCCCCCGTCAATGCGATTACCAACAAACGCCATTCCAGCAGGGTTGATTGCCGCCGCCATGCTGTCCTGGGACAGCGCAGTGCCAGCGCCGGCCATGCCTTTACTGATGGTGCCATAACCATGGCTGAAGTAGCCGTTGGTGGCCAGGGCGGTCATCGGAGCGAGGCCGGTTAATGCCGCAACTCCCAGAGCAAGCTTGATTCGCATGAGAAAATACCCGGTCAGGAAAATGCAATAACGTGATGAGTGACCGTTTTACAGAATCCGGGTTATAAGAGGAAATAAAAAATATTGATATGGTTATATTAATTCTGGTGGCCTCGCAAACCACTGCTAATTGGTCATACTCTGGCTGACAACCTGAATAAAACATGGAAGGAGAGGACCTGACGTGGCTTCATCCCAATTGAAAGAGCGGCTCCAGGCAGCTGAGAGCTGGATTCTGGCGAATCCCAACCCACCGCAGCGCTGGCCCTGGACATGGCTTTACAAGGTCGGGCGCACGGCGTACGCCATGGTTCGGGACGTGCTCAGCGGGCAACTGACCCTGCATGCCATGAGTCTGGTGTATACATCATTGCTCAGCATTGTGCCTCTGCTTGCCCTGAGCTTCTCGGTGCTGAAGGCGCTGGGTGTGCATCAGCGGATGGAACCGTTTCTGTTTCAGTTTTTTCAACCTCTGGGGCCGCAGGGGATAGAGCTCGCCGAACAGATTCTGGGGTTCGTGGATAACATGAAAGTCGGAGTGCTCGGCTCTGTGGGCCTGGCGTTGCTGGTCTACACGGTGGTTTCCCTGCTGCAGAAAATTGAGCGATCCTTCAACATGATCTGGCGGGTGCCGGACATGCGCTCCATGGCTCAGCGGTTCAGTAATTACCTGAGTGTGATTATGGTGGGGCCGCTCCTGATGGTGTCGGCTATTGGTGTCAGTGCCACCATTTTCTCCTCGACCATTGTCCAGACTCTGATGGAAATTGAGCCGTTCGGTTCTGTCATTCTGGGTGTCAGCCAGTTTACCCCATTTTTTCTGGTCGTTAGTGCATTCACCTTCGTTTATGTGTTTATGCCTAACACCAGGGTCAAGTTACGATACGCCGCGATTGGTGGCCTGGTGGCAGGGGTTTCCTGGCAAGCGGGCGGGATGCTATTTGCCTCTTTTGTGGCAGGTTCCGCCAAGTATGCGGCCATCTATTCCAGTTTTGCCATCGGTATCATTCTTCTGATCTGGCTTTATCTGAACTGGATGATCCTGCTGCTGGGCGCCAGCCTGGCGTTCTATCTGCAGAATCCCGGGTCAGTGGCCAAGCGGCGCCAGGTGCAATTGGCGCCGGAGCTCCAGGAAAGCGTGGCGCTCGCGACCATGTGGCTGGTGGCCAAACCTTTCAGTGAGGGTAAGCCGGCACCTCAGCAGGAAGTGTTGGAGCATCAACTGAGAGTGCCCGGTGAAGTAACCCGTGCCCTCAGTGACAAGTTGATCCGGGCAGGTTTGCTCACCCTGGCGGGAAGCCATGGGGATCGACTTGTGCCCGGGCGGGCACTGGACCTGATCACCATCGGCGAGGTCCTCAGGGTCGTTCGCCACGACGAAGACCGGATTATTGACCGGCTGCCGAAGGTGATTCCGGTTGAACTGATGGACTCGCGAAAGGTAGAGGAAACGCGAACATTCGCCGAGTTGTTGCGGAGTGGTGATGGCCTGGCAAAACCCGGGTCTTTCGCCAAACCGGAACCTGTGTCAGTTCCTGACCGTTGACCGGGTTTTCCGGGGACGGATTAACAACCGATGTCACCCCACAGCCACTGACAAAGCGCCATGGCCGCAACCGGTGCGGTTTCCGTTCGCAGTACCCGGGGGCCGAGTGCGACCGGCAGAAAGCCTTCCTTTTCGGCCTGGGCGATTTCCTCGGGGGACAGGCCGCCCTCGGGGCCGATCATGAGGGCGACCCGTTCGGGGTGGATGATCGATTTCAGGGCGTGTTCGGTGCGGTGGTGCAGCACCAGGCGGACCTCGCAATCCCGGGTGTGTTCCAACCACTCGAAAACGGTCATCACCGGCAGGATCTCCGGCACCCGGGCGCGACCGCATTGCTCGGCGGCGCTGATGGCGACGGATTGCCAGTGGCGAAGGCGTTTGTCTTCACGGTCGCCTTTGAGTCTCACGTCACAGCGTTCGGAGGTCAGCGGCACAATGCGGGTGACACCCATTTCCACGGCTTTCTGCACCGCGTAGTCCATGCGGTCACCCTTGGAGAGGGTCTGGCCGAGAACGATTTCCAGGGGCGATTCAGTGGTGTTGGTTTGCGGAACGCCCACCTGGACTTCCACGTGCTTTTTGCCGGCGTTGGTGATGGTGGCGGGGTAGTCGTTGCCATCGCCGTTGAAAAGCCGA
>JAXHUV010000245.1:0-3302 GCA_034189445.1 Pseudomonadota bacterium | reverse complement strand
TTCGCCCAGCGCTTCCAGCAGCTCGTCCATATCGCCTTCTGCCAGAATCTCAGACAGGTAGGCAACGATAACCTCGTCATCATCCAGGTATTCAGCCGCATCGAATGGGCGAACACCATATTTTTCAACCGCTTCTTGATTAATAGTCATCTTCATCACCTCTCACGACTTTTTCCCGTGAATATCAGCAGCCATTTCCTTGGCCTTTTTAAGGTCTTTCTCTTGTGTGGACTTATCTCCGCCAACCAGAAGCCAGTACACCTGCTCCTTAACCATCGTGTAATAAAGCCGGTAACCAGGGCCAACAAAGAGGCGCATCTCCGAAACGCTGTCACCCACAGGCTCATGATCACCAAAGTTACCTTTTCGAGCTCTCTTAATCCGGCGAATAATGCTGGCCTTCCCTATCGGATCCCTCAGTTTGGCCAGCCACCCACTGAATTCTTCCGTTTCGTTCAGCTCGTTCATGGTCAAATTGTATCCAACCGAATACAGAAAAACAATTCAGGAATAGTAAGCAAGGGTCAGGCGAGAGGGTCAGGCGAGTGCCTGTCCATCAAGTTTTCATAGTTTTCATCATAGTTTTCATAGAGCTCCTCGTTTTGTTACACTAAATATAACAAAACGCGGATAATTTTATGCAACCTCTACAACGGCTGGAACAGTGGCTACTTGCTTCCAGCTCCACCAAAACCGGACGCCTTTATTCCTCGGCAGCTTTTCGGGCCTTGTTCCCGGACCTAAGCCAGGGGGCCTATCGCGCCCTGCTTCACCGCGCGGAAAAACGCGGGCTCCTGGAGCGGGTGTGCCAGGGCGTTTATCAGTACGCGGGCGCCCCGGACAACAGCGGCCTGATCCTTTTCCACACTGCTGCGCTGCTACGTGCAAGGCACTTCAATTACATCAGCCTGGAAACCGCGCTCAGCGATGCCGGGCTTATCTCCCAAATGCCCATGGCCTGGATTACCGTGGTAAGTACCGGTCGATCCTCCGAGATAAGCTGCGGCCGTTTCGGAACCATAGAGTTTGTGCACACTGAGCGCCCGATGTCTCAGATCATTGATGACCTGGCTTACGATGCCGACCGCCACCTGTTCCGGGCTTCAACAAGACTGGCACTCGCAGACATGCATCGGTTCAACCGCTCGACTATCGACCTGCTACAGGAGCCTGAAGATGACATTGTTTGACACGCTGGTTAACGAGGCCATAAGGAATCAGGGGGAGTTAACGCCATTACGTTCCGTGGTGGAAAAGGAGATCCTGCATCATGACATTCTGCGAGAGCTGAGCGCTGCAGACTTACTCCAGAAACTCACGTTTATTGGGGGAACGTGCCTTCGCGCCTGTTACGGCTCCAGTCGCCTGAGCGAAGACCTGGATTTCACGGGTGGCGCGCATTTTAACAGGGCTGAACTGAGCCGGCTCAAAAAAACGCTCGAGACCCGGCTTCGGGAAAAATATGAAGTACCAATCACTGTGACCGAGCCAAAGGCCGAAAAGCAAGGGAATGTTGATACCTGGAAACTCAGCGTCAATACACAGCCTGACCGGCCGGATATGCCAGCACAGAGAATCCATTTGGATATTTGTGCTGTACCCAGCTATCAAGTAGTTCCAAGAACGATTCAGAATCACTACGGAATCAATCTGGGCACTGAGTCTCTGATTATCAACGCCCAATCTCGGGAAGAGATCTTCACAGACAAGCTTTTAGCTTTTGCCATGAGGCCGGGGCGGCTGAAATACCGTGATCTCTGGGATATCGCATGGTTGACCCAGATCGGCATCGAACCTGCCTACGAACTGCTAGAGGCCAAACTGGTGGATCATGGGGAATCCGCGAAACGCTTCCTTGAACGCACTCATCACCGACTGGGCATTCTGGAGGAGAGCGGGCAACAACAAAAAGACTTCATTTTCGAGATCTCCCGGTTTATTCCACCAGATCGGCTTAACCGAACCGTCAGGCAGGAGGGCTTCTGGCCTTACCTGCTGAACACTGTCACGGAAGCTGTCCACACAGCCCAACAGCAACTCCAGAACGGCTCTACCGGACGAAATGATACCCCATTTCCTATGTAATCCTTGATTGAGCACGGCTTTGGGCGAGTTTGTGTTGGATGGCATACCAGGTCATGCGACGTGAGCTAATTGCTTTTCGGTCAGGCTAGTGCCTGTCCATGTGCCGTCGTAACCGGTTCATGCGCCACATCAGCCATGGTCAATTCCTCCTGCCAGTGCTTGAAAAACGTGATCCAGGCGCGTATCGGGCCGTCCGGCAGGCCCAAACGATCCGCCTTGTTCAGTTCGATCAGGTTCATCTGAAAAATGTTCCCGAGAGAAACCTCCGGCTGGGTTTCATCCCGCATTTCGAAGCGCCAGATCGCTTGTTGCCGTTCACTCCCGGTATCGGTGAACAGATCAAAATCCAGCAGATGCAATCCTACCGAGGCACGCAGCTCCTGATAATCTTCGCCGCCACTCAGTTGAGTGCCCAGCGTGCGTGCCAGATAAAACAGCCCCCGCTTGTGCCAGGCACCGTAGCGGCGAACCTGTACTTCGACATTATAGCAGTGGCCCTCGCCATCACGCGCCAGCACGTCCATCCACCAACAGATCCGGTGCCTCGGCAAATAACCGCTTGAACACGTAGTCGTTGGTGGGATCCAGTAAATCGCTCATGCGCCCTCCTGAATGGCTTTGACGCAGTCTACCACAGGGCAACAGCAGTGCCTGTCCATTAGTGTTGCAACTTGTCCATTAGTGTCGAGCCGGGGTGCTGCCCTTTTTTGTGCTTAAAACAGAATGCTGGAGGCAGTCAGAATCAGTGCGTTATCTGAGACCTAAGATCACTTACTTCTTCCAAAGCAAGCCCTGCGATTTCCGCAATCATCTGGTCGTCCATTTCCGTGCGGCTGATAAGGTTACGGGCAATTTGCTCGGCTCTTATGTGCTCACCTTCCTGCAGGCCTTCCAGGCGCTCTTTCTTGACCAGGTTTTCTAAATTCTCTGCCAACATATCTCTGTCCTCCACCAAACTGTTCAGTTGCCTTGCATTCTCTGCATGCTAGCAGGGTACTCGTGGGGCACCCACACCGTCCGCACATGACTGCACAAGATGGATTTGGGCATACGCCGCGCTTTGTACACGTAGTAGGTAATGTCTGAGAGCACGTCTGACACGTGGTGGGGGATGTTGTCTGGGTCATGCTGGTTGTCGGAGCCTGTGTTGGTGTAGGAGGATTCCAGACCAAAGGTGAAGTCCAGCTGCCTGTCGCCCTTATTGAGGCGGAACTTGG
>JAXHUV010000244.1:0-3302 GCA_034189445.1 Pseudomonadota bacterium | reverse complement strand
CACCACCGTGGTTGCGCCTGACACCCAAGGCCGCATGCCCTCTCCCGGACAGCTTGCACCAACTCGACGGATGGCGAAAGGAACCAGAACGCAAAAGCTTCCGGCCCGATGACCGCTTGAGACGGACGGCCCCACGACTGGGGCACGCCAGTAATACCAACTCCGCTGACCGTTTTAGCAACCCAACCAGACCGCAAACTTTCCGGCCTTGGCCATCACCAGAGTGAGCGGGCTTTGCAGCCAACCCTGATGCCAAGGCCTTTGCACAGTACCAGCCAAAAACTTACAAGGGCCTGGCCATTAACGCCGGCCATAAACGGCGCCCTGACAAGGGCGTCCGGCGACCGTAGGGAGCGAATTTGATGGCTTTGTTAGCTGCAAACAACCGAACCAGTATGAAACCCGATCTTTGGCAACCAACATGACAGCCTGCTCCGTTGCTTTATGCACAGGCCTTGGCCGATGCACCTTGATTAAAACCACCGTCAACGATGTGGTGAATGAACCTGAACTTCAGGGTAGCAGGTAAGCAAGGAACCAGGTTTCGCCGGACAGCCCCGCGCGGCAAACACCCAGTTCATTACCAACACCGTTGACCGTTTCAGCTGCCAACCTGATGGCGGATTCGGACGGCCTTGGCTAACCACCCACTCTGCCGGTATTGCTACCCGTTTTCGGCCAAGGCCACGGGCACCGAGCCACCCAAAAGGAACAACGCACTACACAGCTAACGCCAGCCATAAACGGCGGCCCGACAGGGGCGTCCGGTGGAGGCCGAAGGCCGGAGCGAATTTAATGGCATTGTTAGAACGCACACTGCAGAAGCCTAAAATCTTGAATCGTTTTCACAAGGCACGCCATCACGATCGCCATCCATTTTTGTGTTGGGGCAGTTTCTGACGAAGAACTCGGCTTCAGCTCTTGAGCGCATTTGACTGCAATGTTGCCTACCATCACATGTGAATCTTTGATTTTGTATATTGGGTGAGTCACCCCACGAAATCACCGGTGTGGAATTATCTATGTCAGCCAAGCTTGACCTTATCGATGAGGGAACTGCTATTCCACCATTCATGTAGGCAGAAGCCGCAATAATCAGCAAGCCAAAGACCTGAAGCTTGAATGGCCCCTTCCCATCCTGCCAGTGGACGATCAAATAAATTACGGCAACTGGCGCAATTAATAAGACGCCGAGCCCCCAGAGTATGTGGGTTCTGAAAGCAGCGATCAGCAAACCGATTCCACCGATAATGAATATGCCAAGACCGGCATATAGGAGTATCTCGATCACTCTGTATTCCTTTTGTGCGTTCTAACGCCCGCCATCACCGGTGACAAAACCGGCGCGAAGCAGAGGTTTTGGCATCCAGTGCATGGCTTGGTTATGCAGCATGTAGCGGTTTGATCCGATCCACTTCGTCCTTGATCGACTGAGCGGCCGTCCAAAGATCAACAGATCGCTGCGCATTCAGCCAGAATTCCGGCGAATTACCAAACAAACGGGCAAGCCGGAGCGCCATTTCAGGACTGACAGCTCGCCGTTCGCGCAGTAATTCATTAACTGACTGGCGAGAGACACCCAGAGATTCAGCCAACCCCGAAACAGTCAGGCCATAGTCCGGAAGAAAATCTTCCCTCAGCATCTCGCCAGGATGAGTCGGTTTGCGCTGCATACCGGCAGTATTAAGAATAGCCATAGTCATCACCTCACTCAGTGGTAGTCGCACACTTCAACTTCATATGCATCGCCATCTTCAAAACGAAAACAGATACGCCACTGATCATTGATTGAAATTGCGTGCTGCCCCTGCCTGTTTCCCGACAGTGGGTGAAGGCGATTGCCGGGCGGCACTTTCAAATCCTCAAGCTTTATGGCCAGGTCCACGTATTCAAGTTTTCTAGCGGCTCTCGGTGCAACATCCGCAGGAAATTTCTTTGACTTGCCCTTGGAGTACAGCTCTTGGGTTCGTTTGTCAGCAAAGGATTTGATCATGAAATGGAGTGTATTGTGTCACGTGACACTTGTCAATATAGCTTGGAGATGCCTGCATAACGCCGCGCACACCGGCGCGAGCTTGCGAGCGTCCGGCAGCCGAAGGCTGCGTAGTGGTGCGCTTGGTTATACGCGTGATCAAAGTAAGCGCCAAGGCCCTGATTCGGAGACGCGCTCGATTTTTCCCTCGGATTTAAGCTCTTGAACAATAGCGCCAACCCAATATTGTTGATTTGAAGATGTAGTTTTTGGGTAATCTCCCCAATCAAAACCGCACTCTCTAAATATCTCGGCGAGCTTCATGCCTGTTGAGTTGGGTTGGCAATTAGGATTAGCTCGCATAAAGTCCAGGAGTAACGCTTTGGCTTGCTGTCTGATAATGTTGCCACGATCTGAAAATTCTGACATATCTAAAAATTCTCGAATTCTGGTGAAAACGTATAACGTCGCCCATCAGCGGCAGCAAAAAGTGGCGCGGCTTTTGCGCACGCAAAAGGCGTGACGCTTTTTGCTGTCCGCTGGATGGGCCTTGTTAGGCTTTTTTTATTGTGCTCTTTGCTGGCGACGCTGGGACTGATGAGCAGCAAATTCCTCGGCGCTTATTTCCCCATTTCCATTTGCATCAATATCGGTGAACGACGGTGCCTTACCAAGGTTTCTCATCTGGTAACCCTGTTGTGCTCTTTCGCTTATCCTTTTACTCCGTGCTTCATTAAATTCCTTTTCAAGTATTTTCCCATCTCCGTCCAGGTCGTATTCAGAGAAGGCAGGCATATTTCTTCCCATACCTTGACCCATTCCGCGACCTTGCCCCATCCCCATACCCATCCCGCGGCGTTTTTCCATTTGTGCCTTTTGTCCCTCAGCCAGTTCCTCTTGGGTTAATTTTCCGTCACCATTTGTATCGAATTCCGAAAATAAGGGCGCACTAGCAGCACCTCGCATTGGCCTACCTTCAACAGCTCTTGATGACATGCGCTCCCCGCGTACTGTATTGAACTCTTCTTCACTGACGAGGCCATTACTGTCTTTGTCATAAGCGGTGAAAGGAATTGGGCCACGTGCAGGAATCTCTTCCGATTGCGCACTGATTGGCAGGAGAGCACCCATAAAAATAATTGCGAAACCAACTGAATATGTGTTTTTCAAGATCTTCATATTTCACCTCCGAGGGTGTTGTTGAGAGCCTAACAGAAACTAGACCGAATTCCTCAATATTGCAAAAGTGCGACTTCTCCAATATTCCGCGAAAATGTGGAACGGGGTCTCGGCTGATTCGTTTAAAACCAATATCCTAGCTCACCTGTTC
>JAXHUV010000243.1:0-3321 GCA_034189445.1 Pseudomonadota bacterium | reverse complement strand
CATACCTGGACCATCTTTGCCATGCCGGGCCTGGCGATCGCTTACTTTGCCTACCGCCACAACCTGCCCATGCGCATCAGCAGTCTGTTCTACCCGATTCTCGGAGAGCGGGCCTTCGGACCCTGGGGCTGGGCGGTGGATGTGATTGCCGTGCTTGGCACCCTGTTTGGCGTCGCCACCTCGCTGGGGCTGGGGACGTTGCAGCTCAATAGCGGGCTGAATTACCTGTTCGGCGTGCCATCCACTGGCGTTGTGCAGGTCATCCTGATTGCAGTGATCGCCAGTATTGCCGCCACCTCGGTGGCGCTGGGTCTGGACAAGGGGGTGCGCCGGCTGTCCCAGCTCAACATCCTGCTGGCCATGGCTTTGCTCGCGTTTGTACTGTTCGTTGGACCGACTGTCTTCATTGCCGAAGGCATGGTCCAGAGTGTGGGCGATTACTTCGATGCCTTGCCCTGGCTGTCATTCTGGACCGAAACCTTCAAGGAGACCGGCTGGCAGCGACAGTGGACCCTGTTCTACTGGGCCTGGACCATCTCCTGGGCGCCCTATGTCGGCATCTTCATTGCCCGCATCTCCCGGGGGCGGACCATCCGGGAGTTTGTCGCCGGTGTCCTGTTCGCCCCCTCCGCCTTTACCCTGGTGTGGTTCGGGATCTTTGGCTTGTCTGCCATCCATGTCGAGATGAACGGTACGGTGTCCTTGGCCGAGCAGGTACAAGAGGATCCTTCCGTGGCCATTTTTGCTTTTCTCGAAGCCTTCCCGCTGGCGAAGGTGGCATCGGCGCTGAGTGTCGTTATCATCGTGATCTTCTTTACCACCTCATCGGATTCCGCCTCCCTGGTCATTGATCTGCTAACCCGCAGGGACGATCAGCCTTCCCTGGTGCGCCAGCGGATTTTCTGGGCGGTGGCGCAGGGTGTGATCGCCGCAACGCTCCTGCTGGCCGGCGGGCTGGATGCCCTGCAAAACGTCATTACCTCGCTGGGCCTGCCTTTCTGCATTTTGCTGATTTTCATGGCTGTGTCACTGTTCCGGGCTCTCAGAGCGGATTACCGTGGTTACAGCGTCGAAGCCCTGGTCCAGGGAAGGGCCTTCCCGGAAGTGGAGGCCACCGCCGAAACCAAACAGGAGAACGAGTATGTATCGGAAACTGTTGATCGCCATTGATCCAGAAGATGACGGCGAGGGCAAGCGTGCCCTGGAGGCCGCTGTGGATCTGCTGGCCGAGGACGGGGAGCTTCACCTTGTCAGTGTTTTCAGTCCTGGCGGGGGTGGTTTTTTCCCGCATGTAACGGAAGAGACGCCAGAGCAGAAAGAGGCTGAGGTCCGGGAGGTTCTGGATTTGCTGGTGCGAAAATACTTGCCTCTGAACCGCAACGCCACCCTCCATGTTATTGCCGGCAGCACCGGTGAAAAACTGGTGGGCCTGGCGGGCCAGCTCTGCGCTGACCTGTTGTTGCTGGTATCCCGTGGCGGTAGCGGCCATTGGCCCCTTCGCCGCGCCACGGTCGAGTACGTCTCTGTGAATGCGCCCTGCGCGGTGCTGATATTGCCATCGTTGGAGAAAGCCGAACCGGAGACACAAGAAGAGGAAGATGACTGATCCGCCAACTGCCTTTATCTTACCCGGGGAAGGACGGGGCACGCTTGCCCCAACAACAGGCCCTGTTCGGACAATGACTGCCGGTCCGTTCCCACCGGATGGCGATCTGCTGGAGATTTGTGAGGGGAGTGGTGAAGGGAGTGTTATTGCCGATAGCGCTCCGCGCCCTTAACCCTCAACTGAAAAAGTCGCCCTCGGCCCTTTCAACGGCTCCCGGTTCTCTGCCTGCTTGAGGTACACCTCTATCTGCTCATGCAGCGGATGATTCACGCACTTTTTCTGGATAAACGTCAGGAAGGCTGTCGCTTTTTCCCACTGGGACAAACCGTTGGCCAGGGTCTGGGCCACCAGCAGATAGGCCGGGGCCAGCTGTTCGCTGTCCGGGAAGCGCTTGTGGAAATCCTGCAGCACTCGCAGGGCCGGCTTGAACTGGCCCCGGTGGTACAAGGCCCGGGCGCATCGCACCGACAGGTCCGGATCCTCCAGTTTGAAGCCGGGTTCCGCCTGCCGGAGCGTGTTAAGTACATCGGCGATACCTTCACCGTCGTTGCGGTCGGCCAGCCAGCCCAGAATGCGTGGGTGGTACCGGTAGAGTTCGTCGGTGTCCTGGCGGGCCGTCAGTAGCTGGTAGAGCTGGCCAATGCGCAGGGCGTTGTCCCGGTCCCGCTTCAGTGCTTCTTTCAGCATGCTCTGCACCCGATCGTAGTTGCCGTCTTTCAGGTTCATGTCGATATCGGCATCGAAGCGGGTGCTACGGTCGCGCTGGTGGGTGTCCTGGCGGGTGGTTTCATCCTGGATATCCGAGGCGAATCCCAGTTCTTCCTGATACTGGAACAGCAGGTAGCCAAGCATGTGGAACAGGATCAGGGTGAAGGTACTGTTCAGGAAGCCGGCCAGGGGCTGGGCCACCCAGAACGGAAAGTGATTGACGGCAAAGTCCTGGGCGGCGCCGGAGGCGAGGGTGAGCAGGATCAGGTAACCGTAGAGCAGGAAATAGGGGGCGCCAATTCGCGAGATCAGCACCGCCAGATTCATCGGATTCACCGCCGCGCCCACCGAGCGCTCCATGGCCAGAACCATGATACTGGCCGGCAATGCCAGAATGACAAACGCCAGAGCCAGCATCATCAGGATGGGCCCGCCGAGCATGGCGGCAGCGCCAACCAGCCCGCCCATCAGCACGAAGACCAGTAGCTGCAGTATAACAATATCGAACCCGCTGCCGGTGAAGGCGACGGATACGGCCGGCGGTTTCAGGTGGCCTTCGGCGGTGTGATTGATCACCGCATAGGTGTATTTGAAGAGGGCAAGCGCAAGCACCAGCCCGATCAGAATGCCAATCAGGTTGGCGGGGGCAACCACCGGCACCAGGGTACAGATGGCGATAACGATCAGCGGATCGGTATGAAAGGGGTAGCGGAAAAAGGCGCCGAGTCGCTGCCAGAACGGAACCACCTCGGTGGCCGCCCCCAGGTACCGCATGGCCTTGCTGCAGTGCGGACACAGAGCCCGGCGCTGTCGGGTATCGGCATCGGGCATGCAGCGGCTGCAGTAGTCGATCTGGCACTCCCCACAGTGCCATTTGGCGGGGTCGCCGGGATGGTAGTGGCAATCGTGTTTCACAGGTGCGTGTGTCCTGGTCCATCAGAAAATCGTTGGCTCATGATGACAGATGTCGGTTTTGAGCGCAGCAAACCAGTTAACGCTGCCAGCTG
>JAXHUV010000242.1:0-3349 GCA_034189445.1 Pseudomonadota bacterium | reverse complement strand
AATGACTTTTTTGCCACGAAATCCACTAAAACCACGAAAAAAAGAAAAGAGAAAAGGAAAAGAATAAATATTATGCGTTTTATGCTCTTTGATTCTTTGATTCTTTTATAGATTTTATTACTTTTAGTATTTTTTTATTTTTAGTGGATTTCGTGGATTTCGTGGCAAATATTCTTTGAGATGTTCGCTTATACCACTAAAATTACTGAAAACTAAAAGTGATAAGGCATTAAAACACATGATATTTTTTCTTTTTCCCGTGGATTTCGTGGCTAATGTTCTTTGAGATATTCGTTTAATGTCAGTGCCAGTTGGCTTTGCCAGTCTGGTAGCTGGATGTTCAGGGCGTTTTCCAGTTTGGTCAGGTCCATCCTTGAGTTCAGCGGGCGCCTGGCCGGGGTTGGGTAGTCGCTGGTGGGGATGGGGTTGGCTTTTGTGTTTTTGCCGGCCAGTCGGAATATTTCCCGGGCGAAGCCTTGCCAACTGGTTTCGCCGGTCGGGGCCAGGTGGTAGAGGCCGGTTGTCAGTTTGCTGTGGACGGCCAGTGCGGTTACCTGGGCGATGAGTCTTGCCGGGGTGGGTGCGCCGATCTGGTCTGCCACTATGTTGAGTTCGGGTTTGCTTTCGGCCAGGCGCAGCATGGTTTTCATGAAGTTGTTGCCGCGGGCGCTGTAGACCCAGCTGGTGCGGAAGATCAGGTGGTCTGCTCCGCTTTGCCGGATGGCTTCGTCGCCTTTAAGTTTGGTCTGGCCGTATACGCTCAGGGGGCCGGTGGGGCTGGTTTCCTGCCATGGGGTTGTGCCGGTGCCGGGGTAGACGTAGTCGCTGCTGTAGTGGACCAGGCGGGCGTTGTTGCCGGCGGCGTATTCGGCCAGTTGTTGTGGCAGGCCGGCGTTCAGGCGTTCGGCTTCGGCCTGGTGTTCTTCGGCGGCATCTACGGCGGTCCAGGCGGCGGCGTTTGCGATCAGGTCTGGCCGGGTTTGGGCCAGGTAATCGGTTACCGCTTGTTCACTGGTCAGGTCGAGCTCAGCTCTGCCCGGGGCAGTTATGGGGCCCAGGGGGGAGAGGGTTCTTTGGAGCTCGAAGCCTGTTTGGCCGGTTTTTCCCAGGAGTAGGATGTTCATTTAAAGCCTTTTTTTGCCACGGAAACCACGGAAGGACACGGAAACATTTACAGGTGCATTTCCAGAGCCAGGCAGTCTTTGAATTGTTTTGCCCACCTGCTGGCTTCCGTGACTTTATTCGGGTCGATTTGTTCGAGTATGGAAAACGAGTGGTCGCCTTTGCTGTAACTGCCTTTACGAGTCGTTCTTGTAGCTTCTTTAAGGCCTGTGTACACCACGCTTTTAGCGACTTTTTCGATGCCTCTGTTGGTGCTGGGCAACTTGTTCTCCTTGAATCCCGAGCCATAGTAAGCCTTCAGGGCGGGAATATCGGCCAGAAACCAGTTTTCCATGCATTCAACCATCAGGTGGCAATCGACGGCAGTTGCATTCTCAGGTGCAACCCAACCATCGCCTTCGCGCTGTTGTAAATGTGGCCATGGGTCAAATTCATGGTTCTTTTTAACGGGGGCTTCGCTGTCTACCAGCAATAAGGCCTTCTTTCCCTGTTTCATAGCGGTACAGAACTGCTCGTAGGCATTCCTTCGGCTACCACAAGCCACCAGCTTTGGCATTGAGCCTTTGAAGCCCATACCTTGTATGAATTTGTTAAAAGCTTTACGGCAACGGGCTTTCAGTTGTGGTGCATCTCCGCCACCTTCAATGTAAATCGTTACCAACGTGTGCCTCCCAGTTCGCCGCTTGTCCATAATTGCCCCAGACGATAATTCTCTAGCCAGGGCTGCAGTTCTTCCTTGTTTAGCCGGTTAATTCTGGTGCCTTGCTCTGGATCTCTTTCGCAAATCAGGATGCTCTCTGGCTGGTTTGTCATGGCATCTACCAGCACATCAGAGTGCGTAGTTACGATCAGCTGTGTTCGTTCAGAGGCTTCAATCAACAGGTCTGCAATAACTGGCAATATATCCGGATGCAGGCCCAGTTCCGGTTCTTCCAGGCAAATCAATGGTTGCGGCTGCGGGTGGCACAATATGGCCAGCAGGCACAGGTACCGCAGTGTGCCATCCGACAGGCGTGTAGCCGGGATCATGTTGCGGCCTTCCTGGAAGAAGACCTGCACGGTACCGCCTTCAATTTGTACGTCGAAGTCGTCTATGCCTTCATAGAGATTGCTGATGGCGTCCAACAGCTTTCTTTTTGCTTCGGGCTCTCGCCTGAGGCGGTTGAGCACTAGCCCGAGGTTGCTGGCATCTGGTAAAAGATATTCATTTGGCAGATCTGCCTTTTGCGGAATTCGGGGTTTGGTGAATCGCCCAAAACTCCATTCACGGTAGAGCACTATTTTTCCCAGAGCTTTGCCGAGATAGGTGATTTCCGGGTATTGGTCCGGGTCTTTGCGCTGGGCGAGAATGGAGCGATTGAATTCGATGTCTTCCTGTCGCAGTTCTCTGTTATCACCCTTAACATTTAGCGTTGGCCGGCCCTTGTTGAAGTGATAATAGAAATAGGGCTTCTCATGGCCTTCTACAGGATTTTCGTTTTCAACGCGCTCATCCTGAATGGTGAAGCGTTGGTACTCTTCCCGGAATTCCAGGCAGTACCGTAACGGCTGAGGGCCGCTGGGGTTTTCGATAACGGCGTCCAGCTGAGCTATGGGCGGCTTATTCTGGCAGTCACCTTTCCACAACCAATCGCGCACACCGCCTCCGTCACTAAGCACCGTGTTGAAATCGGAGGGCGCTGAGCGAAGTAGATCTATGGCTTCAATAAAGTTGGACTTTCCCGAACCATTCGGGCCTATCAATATGTTGAGGCTACCAAGCTGTACGGTTTCTGTTTCCGTGCCAAAGCTGAGTAGCCCTTTGAGGCGTAGGGCTCTGAGGAACATGTGGTTGCTCTCTCTGTTATCAGATTCGAGGAAAGGTACCACTTTAATCAATTGTTGAGGTACTCGCCTAACGTGAGCGTGCCAGCTGGTGCGGAAGATGAGGTGATCAGCTCCGCTTTGCTGGATTGCCTGGTCGCCTTCGAGCTTGGTTTGGCCGGTTTTTCCCAGGAGTAGGATGTTCATTTAAAGCCTTTTTTTTGGCCACGAAATCCACGAAATCCACGAAAAAAGAAAAATAAAAAAGAAAAAGAAAAGAAAAGAAAAAGAAAAAGAAAAGAAAAAATATTATGTGTTTTATATTCTTTGGTTCTTTGGTTCTTTGGTTCTTTGGTTCTTTGGTTCTTTGGTTCTTTGGTTCTTTGGTTCTTTGGTTCTTTGGTTCTTTTATGGCTTTTATTAC
>JAXHUV010000241.1:0-3351 GCA_034189445.1 Pseudomonadota bacterium | reverse complement strand
GTTATACCATACCTGGACTTCAGCTGGCTTTTAAACTCGATTGAACCGAGGATTTTGCCACTTCTGGCAGTTCTTCGGATTTCATCTTTCAGATAATCGGACATTGGATTGGCAAATAGTTGGCGATAGCGGCGTTTGCGCTCGGATTGATCTTTCCCGAGGGCCAGGTAAAGAGGGTGAGGGCTGTGCATTGCGCTGGTTTTGCCGAGAGCGTGACACTGATAGCTTGACCACCAGTAATCTTCAGGGTTGGCGACTATTCCAGCGCTAACCGGGTTCATCTCGATGTAGCGTTGGCAAACAAGCAGGTAATTTTCTGAATCAATCAGGCAGGATCGAAATCTTCCCTCCCAGAGCCCGCCGGTTCTGTCATACCGGCGGTTGAAGTAGCGTACGTAGCGCCGGCCAATCGACTGCATGAAATCTGACAGACTGCTTTCTGTTGAGGGCGTCGCCAGCAAGTGGACATGGTTTGTCATCAGCACCCAGCCATGCAGGGCGACACCGTGTTCTTCGGCATATTGCTCCATCAGGCGACAATAGAAGGCACAATCCACCCGCCCTTTAAAGGTTGGTTGCCGATTGTTCCCCCTCTGGATAACGTGTTGAGGAATGTCGGGTGGGCAGAATCTCATGTTCCTGGGCATAGCATCACATCCTTGTGGCAGTTGGTTTGATTTGGGAGCTTATCGCAAATACGGGGTCAGAAGAAAATGGGGTCAGAAGAAAAGTTCTTCTGACCCCATTTTCTTCTGACCCCAACTTAAGCTACCACGACCCGGTTCCGCCCTCCTTCCTTTGCCGCGTAGAGTGCCTCGTCCGCCTTTTGCATCCACTGCATATAGTTTTCCGGCTCGTCTGTTAACTGGGCAATGCCAATGCTGACGGTATAGCGGATCGGTGCCACGCTGGTTTCCACCACGCTTCGTTCAATGTTTTCCCGTATCCGTTCGCAGATGATGCGGGCGCCTTCGGCGTCGGTTTCCGGCAGGATGATGCCGAATTCCTCGCCACCGTAGCGACCGGCGCTGTCGGATTGGCGGATGTTGGAACGGGTGATGCTTGCGGTGTGTTTGATCACTTCGTCTCCGGCCAGATGGCCGTGGGTGTCGTTTACCTGCTTGAAGTGGTCTATGTCGAACATCACCAGACTGGTGGTGTGGCCGTAGCGGCGGAAACGTTCGAACTCGGCGTCCACCAGGTTTTCCCAGGTGCCGCGGTTGAGCAGGCCGGTGAGGCGGTCTGTCATGCTCAGTTTGGCCAGTTGTTCGTTGGCCCGTTCCAGGGCCATTTTGCTGCTGGCGATGTCGGTAACGTCGTATACCATCAGGCAGACTTTATCGACTTCACCGTTTGTTCCGGAGAGCGGGCTGATGGTGAGGTTCTGAAACATGTATTCCTGGGTGCCGGTGATGGGCCGGGTATTGCGGAACCGGAACAAATAGGGACGTTGCTCCCAGGAGGTAAATGCTTTGGTATTGAGCAGCGCCACGGCATCCACCTTGCGGGCCAGCCAGGCTTTGGGGATATTCGGGAAGGCATCGAACAATACCTGGCCCTGGATCTTGCTTGCAGTGATGCCGCTGTGGTTCTCCATGAATCCGTTCCAGGCTTTTACTCTGAAATCCAGGTCCAGGACCACCAGGCCCACTTCCACGGATTCCAGCATGTCCATCAGCCAGTGAAAGGAGTTGGCTTCAGATTCTTCTATGGCCATGAGTCAGTCCACCAGATAGTGCAGGCGATCTGCGAGAAAAGGCACTGAATCCTCGGTGAGGAGGACCAGCATGTCGCACTCAATGTCCCGTTCTTCCAGGGTGTAGCAGATTTCGATACACAGTAGCTGTTCATCCCTGGCACTGTGGTGCTCCAGTAATTCGGTAATTTGCCGGTGCTGACCAAGCACGGTGGGGTGGCCCAGGCTGAGTTTCAGATCCAACTGGTCGCCAATACCTTTGAGGAAGGCGCCGAACAGGATGCTGGACATGTCCATCAGTACTTCCACATTCACCGCTTCGCCCTCGAGGGTGTCGTAATGCAACATCTCCGCCATTTCCCTGAAGCTGGCGTCTGCGAACAGCAGCAGTGCTTCTCCGGCGATACCGGCACCGGTGAACCCCTGGCAAACGGCGGAATAGGTGTCGCTGTCGCTGACCGAGGAAATGGCCATGTGCAGTTCGGAGTTGGCCAGAAAGGCCACCTTGGGAATTGGCTGTTTAACGAATACCCGCAACAGGCGAGCCAACAAATCCGAAGACCGACCCATGGCAATGTTGGAGATTTCCTGCAGATAGTCGTTCAGGGAAACGGAGATTTCCGGCGTAGTACTGCCGGTGTTCTTCAGGCGGGCGTCCAGTAGCGCGGCGTTTTCGAGCTCTCCGGGGCGGTATACGCCGAATTCCACCAGCAGGTTGAGCACGATGTGGGTTTCGGTGGGTTTCTTGATGAAGTCGAGGGCGCCGAGTTTTTTTACCCGTTTCCGGGCTTCAGGCTGAATGTCGCCGGAAACGACGATGGTCATCACCGGCAGATCTTCCTTGCGAACCTGTTCCAGCACCTGATAGCCGTCCATCTCCGGCATGTTCAGGTCCAGGAACATCAGCTCTGCCTCATGCCGGCGCAATATCTCCAGTGCTTCCACACCGTCCTTCGCGAAGCTGATATCCCCGCGCAATCCCTCTGGCAGGGCCCGGGCCATTTGCTTTCGGGCAAGAGCGGAGTCGTCGCAGATCAGTATGCGGGTGGTCATTGATGGGCCGTAGAGGGTTGCCGATAAAGTGCGAAAGTATACCAGTAGTCTGTATTATGTACACATTTACTACAGCATTCGTAACATTTGGTAAGGTGTTGTAAGCGTGCCAAGTCAAAGGTTTTGTAATTGTATTCAAGGTTGGTTGAACATGACTGAATTGTAAACGGCGATTGTGACTCTGCCCATGTTATTGGCTGACCTGAATTGACCGACGTGAAGCCCATCGGGAGGATATGGGTACCCAGTGGTTTGAAATGCTAAACTCCAACAATGTGCAATTCACCCGGCAGGAGCTTAGTCCCTTGATTCGTTCGTTTTACTGGCACGATTACGAAACTTTCGGGGTAGACCCGGTTCACGACAGGCCTTCCCAGTTTGCCGGCGTGCGAACGGATGCGGACCTCAACATCATTGAAGACCCGCTGGTGATCTACTGCAAACCTGCGGACGACTATCTGCCATCGCCCGAAGCCTGTCTGATATCTCTCATTTGAAAATTTGCCTAAATCTATGCAATCACTTAAACTGAATTGTCAAGAAATGGAGTTCTGCGGTTTTGTTTTTAATGTACGGTACAAACAAGCAAAACTCACTGTAGA
>JAXHUV010000240.1:0-3354 GCA_034189445.1 Pseudomonadota bacterium | reverse complement strand
GACCTGACCGCACCCGCCTCCGTTGAATTCAAACGATGGCAATGAAGGTCCAGACAAGCCCGGCCGCCGTAGCAGCCGGGCCGGTCATGGGTGAGTACCTGGTTCGCACCAGGCCTCAGTGTTGCCTCACTGCTGGAAGACGCCCATCGGGCCATCTTCCAGATTGACCACCACGCTCTTGGTTTGTGTGTAATGCTCCAGGATGTCGAAGCAGAATTCACGGCCAAAGCCGCTTTGTTTATAGCCACCCAAAGGCATGCCTGCCTTGAGGTTGAAGTAGCGATTCACCCAGACGGTGCCAGTCTGCATGGCCCGCGAGACGCGGTGTGCCCGGGCAAGATCGCGGGTCCACAGACCGCCCGCCAGACCGTAAGTGCTGTCGTTGGCAAGCGTGAGGGCTTCTTCGTCGGTCTTGAAGGTGATAGCAGAGGTAACCGGCCCGAAGATTTCTTCCTGGGCGATGCGCATGCTGTTTTCGACGTCAACGAAAATGGTCGGCTCAATAAAATTGCCGTTTTCGAAGCCAGGTACCGTGGCACGACCGCCGCCACGGTACACCTTGGCACCCTCCTGCGGGCCGAGCTCGAGGTAAGACAGCACCTTGTCGCGCTGCATGACTGACGCCTGGGGGCCCATCTGGGTGGCCGGATCGGTCGGGTCACCTATGCGAATGCCGTCCAGCGTGCGGGACAGTTTTTCCAGGAACTCGTCGCGGATGCCTTCCTGCAGCAGCAGGCGTGTGCCGGCGAGGCATACTTCACCTTTGTTCAACACGGTTGACATCGCCGCGCCCTCGACTGCCGCGTCGATGTTGGCATCATTAAATACGATGTTCGCGGATTTGCCGCCCAGCTCCAGAGTCTGCGGAATGATGTTGGCTGAGGCGTACTGCATGATACGACGCGCGGTCGGCACGGAGCCGGTAAATGCCACTTTGCGCACCTTGGGATTGGTAACCAGTGCTTCACCGACATCGGGGCCGTAGCCAGTGATCACGTTCACCACGCCCGGCGGGATGACATCCTCCATTTCACGGAAGAATTCAAGCACCGACAAACACACTGTTTCGGCTGGCTTAAGCACGACGGTGTTACCGGCCGCCAGTGCCGGGGCAATCTTGGTCGCCAGCATAATCAGCGGCACGTTCCACGGGATGATCTGCGCCACCACGCCGTAAGGCTCGCGGTGTACCACGCCAAGCGCATCCGGGAAGTCCATGGCCTGGCCGTGCAGGTGCCAGGCAGCGCCGGCAAACAATTCGAACTGTTCGATAGCGTTTGGTAAGTCGAAATGCAAGGCTTCGCTGATCGGTTTGCCGTTGTTGAGGGTTTCCAGCATGGCAAAATCCGGCAGGCGGGCTTTCAGCCGGCGGGCAATCTCGCTCAGCACTTCCTGACGTTGGCCAGGGCTGCTGTGGCCCCAGGTTTTAAACGCCTCGGAGGCGGCGGAGACGGCTCTCTCGGCGTCCTTGGCGTTGCCGGCCGCGATGCGGGACAAGGTCTCGCCGGTGGCTGGGTTCAGCAGGTCGATGGTTTTTCCGCTGTCCCCTGCCACCCACTGACCGCCAATGAATTGGCCGTACTGGGACTGGTACAGGTCTGATGTGCTGGACTGTTCAAGCGGTTTGTTTTTGTTCATGACTATCCTCGGTTGTTGGGGGTAAATAATATGGAACCCGTGTCGGGATTGTAAGTTGCTGGTTTCCCGATTTCAAGCGGGCATCCGCCGCCGGCCATCCCTGCATTGGGAGGGTTGATTTAGCGGTGTACTGCTTTCACGGTTGCGCTGAGTCCGACCTGTGCCACCTCAGCTTTTGCGTGAACCGCGCCTTACACGGGATAAACCAGGTATCTTGGTAAAACAGTTGTATCCAGTATCGCTTTCTTATGCAGGAATACCGGTGAAGACGGGTTTGTGTCGACAACATCTTCATAAACACCAGATACCAGAACCTCCGTGCTGCGGGTATCATCCGGCGTGTAAAGAATATGAAAGTTTGTTAGCATTTCGTAATAATTTTCACCAATATCTGAAGGTGTTATATCAAGACATTGAGTGAAATGACGGGTTCTATAGTCCTGAAATGTTCCTTTCCAAATCTCGTCGACATATATGACCCTATCTTTCAGACGATTATGATTATCGTCCAGCATCAGGCTCAATTCCATGTTACCTTCGCAATTTTCTACCGAAATACAGTGGTAGCTGGCATTATCCTGATTTGAAAAGCATCCCAGCCATTTGGGCATATTTTTGCTGTCAAGGCTTTTTATGTAGGACCCTTGTAATTTCAGGATCTCGGCTTCAAGAGCGCTGGTCAACATTATTCTTCTCCTCTCTCAAATCCCATTACTTTTCGGTAGTATTCCCATCTTGGAAGGTTTCCTGACTCATCATTTTGCTTAAACTGATCGTTCAGTTTATAGAAGTCTGTAACTCCTTTCTGAAACTCAACCGTTCCAGGAGTTTGAGCGCCTATATGAATTCGATGGAAAATCGAGGCGTCTTCCATGGAAATAAGCCCGGTTGGACCGAGCAAGTTCGATGATTGCCGAAGACGATGATTCGCTAACTCCGGATCATCATCCAAATGCGTGAAGTATGCATAATGGACTTCAGTGGTGTTGGGGCCAGAAGCGAACGCAAAGCGTAAATTCAGCATGTCAAGATGTTTAGTTGAGACAAACATCGGGTAGAGTTGAACAATGCACGAGCCCTCGCTTGGATCCACACCTTTAAATTCAAGAATAGAGTAATCGTTAAGAAACGATGTGTTAGGAGCTTCGGATAGCTTAGACTCAAAAACCAGGTGACGTTCGGTAGGTGTATATTGCCTTCCCTTGCCACCCTGCCAGTTGAGCATTTTGAATGCACGGTGTAACAATGGAGCATGGAAACCATCGTTGTCACAATACGCTTTCCAATTGACGTTGTACCGAACTTTTTGATACCCAAGTAATTTTAGCCGTCCGTCTTTGCCAAGGATGGTTGAAAGAGGGGCCAGAGTATCTTCACCTAACCAATCCAGGAGGCTTGTTGACTCAGCACTAAAGGTGCAAAAGATCAGACCAAGATAGGAGTCTGTTCTCGGCTGGGGAATTGGGTAATCCTCTTTTTTAAATCCGGGTGAGTATTCATCCGAATTCGGGCAGCCAATTAACTTTCCTTCCTTCGAAAATAGCCATCTATGATAGGGGCATTCAAATTCCGTTTTATTGCCACGAGGCGCGGTGACCATTTGGTTGCCTCGATGTGAGCAGGAGTTATAAAAAACACGAACCTGCCCATCGTCACCACGGGCTGCGTACAGCGGGATGCGACCAACCTGGAATGTTTTGAAATCACCAACCTCGG
>JAXHUV010000024.1:0-18511 GCA_034189445.1 Pseudomonadota bacterium | reverse complement strand
GACAAGGCGCCGGTGATTGAGGTCAGTGGCCGGACCTACCCGGTGGATGTGCGTTACTGGCCGCTGACCGGCGATGACGATGATCGGGACCAGGGCTGGACCGATGGCGTACTGGGTGCTCTCGATGAAATCGAACTGCATGAACGCAGCCAGAAGCAGCCACCCGGGGATGTGCTGGTGTTCCTGCCCGGAGAGCGGGAGATCCGCAATCTCAGCAAGGTGCTGCGCCATGTGGACTTGCGGCACACCGAAGTGCTGCCCCTGTACTCCCGGTTGAGCAATGCTGAGCAGAACCGGGTGTTCCAGTCCCACAAGGGCCGGCGGATTGTGCTTTCCACCAATGTGGCGGAAACCTCCCTGACAGTGCCGGGTATTCGTTATGTCGTTGATACCGGCGTCGCCCGGATCAGCCGCTACAGCGTGCGTTCAAAAATCCAGCGCTTGCCGGTGGAGCCTATTTCCCAGGCCAGTGCCAACCAGAGGGCAGGCCGTTGTGGCCGGGTGGCACCGGGCATCTGTTTCCGTCTGTACGATGAGACTGATTTCATCAATCGCCCGGAATACACCGATCCGGAAATCCTGCGGACCAACCTGGCCTCCGTCATTCTGCAAATGGCCACCTCCGGTCTGGGCGAGATTCAGCAGTTCCCGTTCCTGGAAGCGCCGGATAAACGGCAGGTTAACGACGGCTACAAGCTCCTGGAAGAATTGGGGGCGGTGGATGACAAGCGCCGCGTCACCCGGCTTGGTCGAACCATGGCGCGGCTGCCTTTGGATCCGCGCCTGGCGAGAATGCTGGTCACTGCTGCAGAACTTGGCAGTTTGTCGGAAACACTGGTGATTATTGCCGGGCTCAGTATTCAGGACCCCCGTGAACGGCCCCAGGACAAACAGCAGGCTGCGGATCAGGCCCATGCGCCGTTCAATGACAAGGAATCTGATTTCCTCACCCTGCTGAACGTCTGGAACTTTTATGAAGAGCAGCGCCAGGAGCTGTCCCAGAATCAGCTCAAAAAGGTCTGCCAGAAGAGTTTCCTGAGCTGGATGCGAATGCGGGAATGGCGGGATATCCATCGCCAGCTTGCCCTGATCTGTCGGGAACAGAAGCTCGCGATGAACCGGGATTCAGCCAGCTACGAGGCCCTGCACAAGGCCATTCTGGCCGGGTTGCTGGGGCAGGTGGCCGTCAAGGTTGAAAACAGGGAATATCTGGCGACCCGCAACCGCAAGGTGATGATTTTCCCCGGTTCCAAGGTGTCCAAAACCGGTCCGAAATGGATTGTCGCTACCGAGATTGTTGAGACCAGTCGGGTGTTTGCCCGGGTAGTGGCGTCCATTCAGCCGGAATGGATTGAGCCCCTGGCCGGGCATATCGTCAAACACCATTATTTTGAACCCCACTGGGAGCAGAAGCGTGCTCAGGTGATGGGCTATGAAAAGGTTAGCCTCTATGGCCTGGATATTGTCGCCAAACGCCGCATTCCCTACGCCAAAGTGGATCCGGCGGAGTGCCGCAAGCTGTTTATCCGGCGAGCGCTGGTGGAGGGGAATTACCGGTCAAAGGCGCCGTTTATTGCCCGAAACCGGGAGATGCTCGACACGGTTGAGAATCTCGAAAAGAAAACCCGCCGAAGGGATCTCCTGGTCGACGATGAAGTGCTGGTCGCCTTCTACGATGAACGCCTGCCAGCGGATATCCTCAGTGGCCGGCATTTCGAGGCCTGGTGGAAGGGGCTCTCAGCGGAGCAGTTGAAAGAGTTGGAGCTTACCGAAGCTGACATTCTTCAACGCCCGGTGGATGCCCTGGCTGCGGACCTGTATCCCGATTATCTGGAATGGGAGGGCGTTCGCTACCCGCTGAGCTACGAGTTTGAGCCCGCCAGTGAAAAGGACGGCGTCACGCTTCAGGTTCCTTTGATGGCACTCAAGCAGATTCCGTCACGTCGTCTGGAATGGCTGGTGCCGGGTCTGTTGCGGGAGAAGTGTATTGCCCTGGTGAAGTCGCTGCCCAAGGCGTTGCGCCGCAATTTTGTGCCGGTTCCTGATTTCGTGGACGCAGCCCTCGGGAATCTGCAGCCTTCCAATGAACCTTTAACGCTTCAGCTGGGCGAGCAGTTGCGCCGGATGACCGGTGTAAGGATTGATCCCGAGGCCTGGTCGGAACCGGAATTGCCGAAGCACCTTAGGATGAACCTGCGGGTCTTGGGCGACGGCGGCCGTACCATTGCCGAGAGCCGGGAGACTGCTGACCTGCAGCACCAACTTGAGGGTCAGGCCGAGCAGGCACTGGCGTCGGCGACCAACGATGATTCGCCAACGGAGCCAAATGGCGAGTACAGCGACTGGCAGTTTGGTGCATTGCCCGAACAGGTCCAGACGGAAAAAGGCGGGATGCAGGTAACTGTCTATCCCGCACTGGAGGATATGGGCAAGCAGGTGCGCCAGATACGCTGCCTGGACCGGCTGACCGCTGAAGACACCACCCGGAAGGCCATCGCACGCCTGATTCTGAACCGCTTCGGCAGGACGCTCGATGATCTGGAGCGCAAACTGCCGCATTTCAAGCAGTCCGCCCTGATGTTTGCTCCGGTGGGCCAGTCGAAAGTGTTACTGGACGACCTGCTATTGGCGACCGCCATGCAGCACTTCCTGCCGGAGGGAGTTCCAAGGACGGCAGAGGACTTCGGCCGGGTATTTGATGCGCACCGGGGTGACTTTATTGCGGCTCTGGAGCAGGCGGACGAGCGGCTGCATCAGGCCATGTCCGGTTACCAGAAAGTGGCGAAACAGTTGAAAGGCAAAATCAACCTGGCTCTCGCCAACAGCATGGCGGATCTCAAGTTTCAGCTACAGAACCTTGTCTATCCGGGATTTCTGGTGCAAACCCCGCCTGAGTGGCTGGCGGAATTCGGGCGCTACTTTGAGGCGGCGCTGATTCGTTTTGAAAAGATGCCTCGGGAAATGGGCCGCGAGCGCGAATTTCTGCATGCCATTGAACCGCTCTGGTCCCGGTATGCCGTCAAACGGGATGAACAGCAGCGCCAGGGTGTCCGTGATCCTGAACTGGTGCTGTACCGGTGGATGCTCGAAGAGTTTCGGGTATCCTTCTTCGCCCAGCAACTGGGCACGGTGATGACCGTGTCGGTAAAACGGCTGGACCGGCAGTGGGAGAAAACCAGAGTCTGAGTAAAAGAGTCTGAGGAAGAACAGGGTACACCAATCCGGCATCGCTGTTTGGTGACTGACAGGCAAGACTCCGATACTGTGTTAATATTTCAGGCACGCCGGCAGGAGCTCTTTGTGGTTCAAGTCGTTGCCAGTGTCCTGAGGGTATCCGGCAGCGGGGGTGGTGCGCGTGTTTTGCGGTCGAACCATACGATCTACGCGAAGCCTTCTGCAAGGAATCGGAAATAAACCGTGACTGTATAGACTGTATCGTTGGCGTGGCCATGGGCTCGATGCCTCCCCCAACTGAAACGAATGAAACAACTCAAGAGCAGATTATGAAAAACACTCTTCTTCAGCGCCGAATAGTTACCCTGGTTATGTTGCTGTCCGTGGCTGTATTCTTGCCTGCTGGCCAGGCTAATGCCCAGGCTGTCCAGGAACCCGCTCCCGAGGGGGCCGCCCCGGTTGACCCCAAAGATCCATGGGAAAACTGGAACCGCAAGGTCTACTCCTTTAACGAGACCCTCGACCGCTGGTTCCTGAAACCGGTAGCCAGGGCCTATCGGACTATTACCCCGCAATTCGTTGACCGTGGCATCACTAATTTTTTCAACAATCTGACCGAACTCAGGAACTTCACCAATAGTGTGCTGCAATTGAAAGGGGAGTCTGCGGTGGTTGCCTTGGGTCGCTTTACTTATAACACCACCTTCGGTCTTGGTGGCCTGTTCGACGTTGCAACGGCCTTTGACCTTCCCGAACGGCCGGAAGATTTTGGCCAGACCCTGGGATACTGGGGTACCGGTTCGGGCCCCTATCTGATGCTGCCGTTTCTGGGACCCTCCACACCCAGGGATTTCACGGGTTTCGCAACCGACGGCTTCGTGTTCCCTTCGGCGTGGGATGCGGTTGACAGCCCGGAAGTTTATTATGCCCGAGGGCTGCAAGTCGTTGATCGCAGGGCAGACCTGATTCCCGCTGAAAACTTTATCTCGGGCGACAACTACATATTTGTACGAAACGCCTTCCTGCAACGCCGGGAATTCCTGATCAACGACGGCAAGGTGATCGACGATCCGTTTGCCAGTGGCGATGATGAAGACCTGATGCTGGATGATTTCTGAGTATCATCCGGCTTGAAAGGAGGGCAGGGGTGCTCAGGGGTCCAGGAATAACGAGATTCCGAAGGATGCCGGCGAATCCTGCCCCGGCCTGTGTGCCGAGATTCAGACAACAGAACCGGCGCAACCCCGAACTCAGGCTGACCACTAACGCGGATTCCGGTGCGTCCTGATATGTATTACGACTTTTTCGGCTTTCGCGAACCGCCGTTTTCCATTGCCCCGGACCCTCGTTACCTGTATCTCAGTGATCGCCACAAGGAGGCGTTGGCGCACCTGATGTATGGGGTTCAGGGGCAGGGCGGCTTCATCGTTATAACCGGTGAAGTGGGAACCGGGAAAACGACTGTCTCCCGCTGCTTTATCGAGAATGTTCCGGATCATGTCGATATCGCGCTGATTCTGAATCCAAGGCTCTCCGCGCGGGAATTGCTGTCCTCCATCTGCGATGAGCTGGGAATTGCTCATGAGATCCGCGCAACCATCAAGGAACTGGTAGGCCTGATTAACCAGGATTTGCTGAAGGCCCATGCCGCCGGGCGCCACAAGGTTCTGATGATCGATGAAGCCCAGAACCTGTCGGCCGAGGTGCTGGAACAGCTCCGGCTTCTGACCAACCTGGAGACGGCCGAGAAGAAGCTGCTGCAGATTATCCTGCTGGGTCAGCCCGAATTGCAGGAGATGCTGGCGCTTCCCGAGCTGCGACAGCTGAACCAGCGGGTTACCGCGCGCTACCACCTGGATGCCATTGGCCGACAGGAGTTGCCGGCCTACCTGCGTTACCGTCTCAGCGTCGCCGGTATGCGAGGCGACATTTTTTCACAGCGGGCGGTAAACCGTCTTTATCGCGAAAGCCAGGGCATTCCCCGCCTGATCAACCTGATCGGTGACCGCGCTTTATTGGGCGCTTACGCTGAAGGGAAGCATGAAATCACGGCAGGCCATGTGCGTCAGGCGGCAAAGGAAGTTCGCGGAAAATCTCTCGGGCCTTCAGCCTCACGATCACGCGAGTGGCCGGACAGATCCCGGTACCTGAGTGTTGCGGTCTCAGTTTTGGTCGCCATCATAGGCACGGCCTGGCTGTTCGAACGCTGGTCGCCCGCAGGGGCGGCCTCCACCGAGCCGTCGTCGGCAGAGCCCCGCGCAGAACCCTTGAAGGGTACCGTTGAACGGGTGGAGGCGCGGGAACCGGAACAAGTGGAGGTGTCGGCAGGATCTAAACCTGTCGAACCATCGGCTCTGACTGAGCTGGCCGTACCGGACCAGCTCCTGGATTCGGTCTCGGCATTTCAGGCCCTTTTCCGAATCTGGGGGCGGGACTATCAACCTGCGCAGGCACCCTTGGCCTGCGATTGGGCCAGAGAGAGCGGGCTGGGATGCCTGAATCGCCAGGGCAGTCGCCGAAGCCTGGAGTTTCTTGATCGCCCGGCAATGCTTCAGCTTCAGGATGAGGCAGGCAACGCGGGGTTTGTCGTTCTCCGCCACCTCAACGGCGATACGGCAGAAGTTGCTTTTCCGTCTGGCAATCAGACGGTCTCCTTTGCCAGTATTGAGCGTTACTGGTTCGGGGAATATCGCGTTTTGTGGCGCTTACCGGAATACCTCACGGGCGACGGTTTCTACAGCAATGGTGGCGGCAAGCAACTGTGGATTGGAGCGCAAATGATGGACCTGGCGGACCGCCATGGTCAATCCCGAGTGGAGAGCGATCGCGTTAAACGCATGAACGTCGAAGAGCAGGTTCGCTGGTACCAGGCATTGCGAGGGCTCACCGTGGATGGCATTGCCGGTGCCATGACCATCATCCAGATCAACAATGATCTGGAGGCTCCGGTCCCTCGCCTTAAGTCCCTGAAACCGAAAGGTCGAGAGTAATCATGTCTTACATTCTTGACGCCTTACGAAAATCCGAAACCGAGCGGCGGCAGGGGCGAGTCCCGGACCTTGGCCAGCAGGTACAGCTGATTCACCGCCCGAAGAAAAAGCGGGCGTCACCGGCGGTTTGGGTGGCGCTGGCTCTGATGCTCAACGCCGGTGTCCTGGCTTTTGTTTTCTGGCCGGGAACCTTGGTGCCGTGGTTTTCCGGGGAACAACCCGATGCGCTTTCGGCTTCGGATAGAGCGACGAATACTCCCGAACCTTTACCCGCAGCGCCCGCGACCGAACCGATATCGGAGGAGGCCGTTGCCGAGACAAAAGCAACCCCTGAGTCCCCCGCTTCGGGCTCAGTACCCGCCGCCACGGTTCCAGAGCGACCTACAGCGAACAGCAGGGAACGGGCGACGGTTATCGTGCCCTCATCCGTACTATCTGAAAGTTCAGCCGCCGAAACTTCAGCCCCGGTAGTGGATCAAAGACAGGCGGGCCGGGTGCCACATCTGGTAGAGTTGCCGCTTTCATTCCAGAAGAGCGTTCCCGATTTGACCTTTAACAGCCATATCTATTCTTCATCCGCGGCATCGAGCCGGGTGATGATCAACAACAGCTACCTGAAAGTGGGCGACACCTTTGAGGGCTTGCGGGTGGACGACATCACCGAAAAAGGCGTGGTGCTAAGCCGTGACGGACGACGTTTCCGACTTGGCGTTGTGCGGGATTGGGTGAGCCCCCGCTGATGGCACTGACCGACGACATCAAGCAATCCATCCAGCAGGGGTATCGGGATGTACTTGCCGGCAAGGACATTCGGGCGCGCTATGGCCAGCGTCTGATGATTGCCGAAATAGCCAGGTACATGGGTGATATAACGGAGAACGATGGCCAGAGAACCTCCCCGGCCTCGGCTTGTGTGGTGGAAGCCGGCACCGGTACCGGCAAGACCCTGGCCTACCTGATTGCCGCTATTCCGGTGGCAAAAGCCCTGGGCAAAACGCTCGTTATATCCACTGCGACCGTGGCCCTTCAGGATCAGATTGTACTCAAGGACCTGCCGGACCTGAAAAAGCACAGCAAGCTGGATTTCAACTGGACGCTGGCCAAAGGTCGGGGTCGCTACCTGTGCATGTCCCGGCTGGAAGGCAGGCTGCACGATGAAGGCAATACCGACAGTGACACCATGCCCCTGTTCCTGTTGGACGGCCCGAAAAATGAAGAGCCCGGCACCCGGGCGTTCTTCGAAGAAATGCTGGCCAGTTACGGTTCGAGGGAATGGGACGGTGACCGGGACCATTGGCCGGAGCAGATCCCGGACGACGTCTGGCGACAGGTAACCACGGACCACCGCCAGTGCACCAATCGCCATTGCAGCTACTTCGACAGCTGCGCGTTTTTCGATGCCCGTAAGGATCTGGACGATGCCGATATCGTGGTTGCCAACCATGATCTGGTGCTGGCAGACCTGGCACTGGGCGGCGGGGCGATTCTACCGGAGCCGGAAGACGCCCTTTATGTTTTTGACGAGGCCCACCATCTTCCGGACAAGGCCCTGAATCACTTTGCCGCAGCGCTTCCACTCAACGCCAGCCGCCAATGGCTGAAACAGCTTTCCCAGATATTAGTGAAAATGCAGCCTTACCTGGCAGCGGGTACCCAGGCCGCCAAGTCGCTGGACCGCATCAGTTCCGCATCGAGGGAGGTTGATCTGGTTCTGAACCGGGTTTACCAGGAAGCCGAGCAGAATACCGGATGGGAGTTCAATGAAGAGCGCCGGACAGCGCAATGGCGTTATCCGGAAGGTGAACTGCCGGAAGCCATGGCGGAGCTCGCGGCCGAGAGCCGTATTGCCACCGCCAATATGGTCCGCCAACTGGGTGTTCTGGCTGACGAGTTGCAGGGCGCCTTCGACGAGCGCAAGGAACATGACATTGACCGGGAAACCGCCGAAGCCTGGTACCCGGTGATTGGTTCGTTCCACGCCCGGGCGGAGGACCAGTTGAGGCTTTGGACAGCCTGGTGCGACCAGGGCAATAAGAAGCCCGCCAATGAAGCACAACCCGACCCCGCAGCGGGTGAGGAGCCGGAGACCAGGCCCCCGGAACGGAAAAGAAGCCCGCCTTCGGCCCGCTGGGCGGTGCGCCAGCGCTGGGATCATGCGGAAGACATCACGCTCTACAGCTCACCGGTATTGGCGGACAACCTGTTGTACTCCAGGCTCTGGTCCCGAGCCTATGGCGCCGTGCTCACCAGTGCCACACTGACCGCACTTGGCCGGTTCGATCGACTGAATACACGGGCGGGATTGCCCCAGGAAAGCCGGTTTCTGGTGGTTCCCAGTTCCTTCCGCTATGGCGACATGGCGACGGTAGAGGTGCCGGCGATGTCTGCCATGCCCACGGATGACGGCTTCGCTGATGAGCTTGTCAAACGACTGCCGGACCTGTGGGCGGGCGAGAAAGCGACTCTGGTACTGTTTACCTCCCGTCGCCAGATGCAGCAGGTGCGGGACGCACTGGCCCCGGATTACCCGGACCTGATTATCACCCAGGACGATATGGCCAAGGGCGAAGTACTCAGGCAGCATTGCAGCCGGGTGGATGAAGGCCGCCCGAGTGTTCTGTTCGGGGTTGCCAGTTTTGCCGAGGGTATCGATCTTCCCGGGAAGTATCTGCATCACGTAGTGATTACCCGGTTGCCGTTTTCTGTTCCCGACGATCCCATTGAAGCGAGTCTGGCCGAGTGGGTGAGCCAGCGGGGCGGTAATCCTTTTATGGAAATTACCGTGCCGGATGCTTCGATCAAACTGGTTCAGGCGGTGGGTCGGCTACTTCGGACCGAGCAGGATACCGGCAGGGTGACCATTCTGGATCGCCGGATCATCGCCCGGCGGTATGGCCAGCTGTTGCTGGATGCCTTGCCGCCATTCCGTCGAGTCATCGAACGCTGACAGTTGGCTGAAGAGTAGTGGGTCTTTAACGGCGTAAGGTTTTGTCCGGGGCTGCTGGACTGTGTCAAAGTAGTCGCCTATATTAAAAAAGAATGAAGACCTGTATTTTTATGCGCCTTATTCTATGAGGTCCTTCGATCTCCAGGGAGCAGCAGATTCAATGAAACTACAACAATTGCGCTATATCTGGGAAGTTGCGCACCACGATCTGAATGTGTCGGCAACCGCTCAAAGCCTCTTCACGTCCCAGCCCGGTATCTCCAAGCAGATCCGCCTGCTGGAGGACGAACTGGGGCTGGAAGTGTTTGCCCGCAGCGGCAAGCATCTCACCCGCATCACACCGGGCGGTGAAATCATTATTCGGGAGGCGGGAGAGATTCTGCGCCGGGTTGAGGGCATCAAAAAAATCGCTCAGGAATTCAGTAACCAGCGTAAGGGTGATCTGAGTGTTGCCACCACGCACACCCAGGCCCGTTATGCGCTGCCGCCGATTATCAGCGGTTTCATTGAGGAATACCCGGACGTATCCCTGCATATGCACCAGGGCACGCCCATGCAGATTTCCGAGATGGCGGCCAATGGTGCCGTTGATTTCGCCATTGCGACAGAGGCCATGGAGCTGTTCAGCGACCTGATCATGATGCCCTGTTATAAATGGAATCGCTGCGTGATCGTGCCCAGGGATCACCCCCTGGCCAGGCTCCCGGAATTGACGCTACCGGAGTTGGCGGAGTATCCGCTGGTTACCTATGTGTTCGGCTTTACCGGACGCTCCAAGCTCGATGAGGCGTTCCAGTCCCAGGGGCTTACGCCCAGGGTGGTCTTTACCGCTGCGGACGCGGATGTGATCAAGACCTATGTGCGGCTGGGTCTGGGGGTAGGAATTATTGCCAGTATGGCCTTCGACCCTAAAACGGATACCGATCTGGTAGCTCTGGACGCTCGCAAGCTGTTCCGCCCAAGCGTGACGCGACTCGGTTTCCGGAAGGGCACCTTCCTGCGGGGCTACATGTATGACTTCATCCATCGTTTTGCGCCCCATCTCACCAAGGAAAAAGTGGATGAAGCCGTGGCCCGCCAGGGCAGCCGGTCTGAAATCGAAGAGTTGTTCAGGGATATCGAGCTACCCACTTATTAATAGTAAATCCAGCGCGCCCGGTTATTTCCGGGCGATCAGGTTGCCGGCGTGAAGGCCGCATTCCTTCTGGGTGGCTTCTTCCCACCACCAGCGGCCCTCTCGCTCGTGCTGCCCGGGCAGGACAGGGCGGGTGCAGGGCTGGCAGCCGATGCTCACGAAGCCTTTTTCATGCAATTCGTTGTAGGGCGCCTCTGACATCCGGATGTAATCCCACACCTCTTTCGACGTCCAGTTCGCGAGTGGATTGAACTTTACCAGTGTTTTCTCGTCTGTTGAGAAGGCGGTGTCCTTCTGGACAACGGGCACGGCATTGCGGGTACCCGGGCTCTGATCCTTCCGCTGACCGGTAATCCAGGCGTCAACCGTTGCCAGCTTGCGACGCAGTGGATTGACCTTGCGAATGCCACAGCACTCACTGTGGCCATCCTCGTAAAAACTGAACAGGCCTTTCTTGTTCACCAGGTCCTGAACTTCACCAGCGTCCGGGAAGAGCACTTCAATCTCGATGCCGTAATGTTTGCGCACCCGCTCCACGAACTCGTAGGTTTCCGGGTGCAGGCGGGCTGTATCCAGGGTGAAAACCTTCAGGTTGTCTGTCAGCTTGTACGCCATTTCAATCAGCACAACATCTTCGGCGCCACTGAAGGAGATGGCGATGTTGTCGTATTGTTTAAGGGCAGTTTTGAGAATCGAACGGGGGCTCTGGCCTTCGAGCCCTTCCCGCAGGGTTTCAATATCGGTCATGGCCCGGATCTTCCTCATCTGAATGTGCGAAAAGGCTACCATTAAATAGCTGATACCTTGAAGGAATGACCATCTATATGGTTATTCCGCAGCTAAAAGCCAGGGTTTACACTTCCACGATGCAATCCTGCCCGGTTTTTCTTATCATACGCTGCCAACAGAGGCAGACGGACAGACCCCGTTGCCCTTTACCAACCAAAGCAGGAGATCGTTGTGGAACTGGCATGCCTTGACCTTGAAGGAGTATTAATTCCGGAAATCTGGATTGCGTTTGCCGAAAAAACCGGCATTGAAGAGCTCAAGGCCACCACCCGAGATATTCCGGATTACGACGTGCTGATGAGGCAGCGCCTGAAGCTGCTGGATCAGCATGGTTTCGGACTGCCCCAGATCCAGGAAGTGATCGGCGAGCTGGACCCGCTGCCCGGCGCCCACGAGTTTCTGGACTGGCTGCGTGAACGTTTCCAGGTTGTGATTCTGTCTGACACCTTCTACGAATTCGCCATGCCCCTGATGAAGAAGCTGGGTTACCCGGCCCTGCTGTGCCACAAGCTGGAAGTGGCGGACAACGGCCAGATCACCAATTACCTGCTGCGCCAGCGCGATCCCAAGCGCCAGTCAGTCAGGGCATTCCAACTGCTGAATTTCCGGGTAATCGCCGCCGGTGATTCCTATAACGACACCACCATGCTGGGCCAGGCCGAAGCCGGCATCCTGTTCCATGCGCCCCAAAAGGTGATCGAGGAGTTCCCGCAGTTCCCGGCGGTGCATAACTTTGACGATCTGAAACAGGAGTTTCTCAAGGCCAGCACCACCCACAACGCCTGAGTCGAACTTGGGGTCAGAAGAAAATGGGGTCAGAAGAAAAGTTCTTCTGACCCCATTTTCTTCTGACCCCATTTTCACAAGTTCAAATCTTCCAGAAACCGCATCAAAGGCCCGACTTTCGCGAGGGTCTCCTGATATTCGGTCTCGGGATCTGAATCCGCAACAATACCGCCACCACCCCAGCAACGAATGGTGCCCTGGCCATCACACAGCATGGTACGAATCGCGATATTACTGTCGAGTGTGCCATCCAGTCCGCGATAGAAAATCGAGCCGCAGTAGGGGCCACGCCAGTGGGGCTCCAGTTCCCGAATGATTTCCATTGCCCGGATTTTAGGGGCGCCGGTGATGGAGCCGCCCGGGAAGGCGTCGAACAGGGCTTTCATGGGTGTGACGCCGTCGGCCAATTCGGCGTGGATGTGACTGACCAGATGATGGACGTTGCGGTAGGATTCAAGCGTAAAGAGCTTGTCGACCGTTACGCTGCCGGTTTTGGCGTTCAGGCTCAGATCGTTGCGGAGCAGGTCGACGATCATCAGGTTTTCGGCCAGGTCCTTTTCAGAGCCTTCCAGTTCAGCGGCATAGGCTGAATCGCTTTCCGGGGTATCGCCCCTGGGCCGTGTGCCTTTGATGGGACTGGTGGTTACGGTGCTGCCGTGAATCTCCAGAAAACGCTCGGGGGAGACCGAAAGGATGGCTGACTCCCCGGCCCGGATAAAGCCGCTGTAGGCTGTTGGGTTCGCACCCGAAAGCGCCTGGAAAGCCTGCCAGGGGTCGCCGGAAAAACGGCCGGAAAATTCCTGTGAGAGATTTGCCTGATAGCAATCACCGGCTTCAATGTATTGGCCAACTCGTGCCACGCTCGCCCTGAAGGCGCCCGGTGTTTGCCTGGGCTGGAATGGGGAAGCCATAGACCATCCGGTGGTAGCGGCGGGTTCGTCCTCCCCCAGCCATTGTTCCAGGATATCGCGCGTCTTATCAGGACACTCCGGATGAATCCAGAGCCAATATTGATCTGTCTTGCGATTGTGGCTGGCCGTCCAGAGGTAGAATCCTGCAGATATGAGTGGAATATCCAGAGACGGGCATAGCGCCCTGAGCCGGTTTTCTCTGGCGTACCCGAGTTCGTAGCTTATGAATCCAAGCCACCCCCCGGACAGGCATTCCGGCGTGGACTCTTGTGCGATCTGGTACTGACCGACGAGGCTTTCCATGCTCTGAGCGAGAGTATCCGGGCAAAAACCTTTAGCCACGGAATATTGCAGTACCTGAGTTGCCAGTGCGCTTGCGGAGAAACCGCTGAAGGCTCCCCTGGACGGGCCGGTTCCAACACTCCCGATATAGGCAAAATCCGCTTCCCGGCAGGCATGGCTTAGCAGGCGATGGTAGTCCTGGTGGTTGAGTTCACGCATGGTTGCCGGGTTCAATGTCCCTCCGGAAGTTTCAGAAAATGATAAACAGAAGACAAAACGAGCGTTCCCGGCGTCACAGAGCCACTGATAAGAAAGGCGGACGTTCCGATAAGGTGCCACCGGGGGCGGTCGGGGAATATTCTAACCGAGTTTCGTGGTCTTGCTCAGAATCTTCGATTTTTCGATACGGTTATTAATCACAGCAAAATCATGGTCGAATAGCATGAACTTTTTGGGCATCACCGGGCCTTCTTGACACTATGAAAAATCCATTCAGAAACCGATTTCGTCGCTGGATTAACCGGAGGATTCCTCGGTCCGATCTCCAGACCTTCGGTCAGAAAAATATCTTTATTCTACCTACTGGCGCAGGGGTTGTGTTCGGGCTGTTACTGGTCATTATGCTGCTGACCGGCATCAATTATCAGAATAGCCTCATCTATCTGAGCACCTTCCTGCTGGGTGCTGTGTTTGTCGGAGCCATGCACCAGACTCATCAAAACCTGTCTGGTCTGGAGCTTACTTTGGTTCAGCCGGGAGAGGGCTTTGCCGGCGATGAGATTGCCTTCCGGTTTCGCCTCAAGGCTGGTCGGGATGACGCCATTGCCATCCTGCTCTCCAGTGAACAATCCGCTCTTGCACCGGTGCACGTTCATTCAGGCCAGGCCCGGGATGTCACCGTGCCGGTTCAGGCCAGGCAGCGGGGCTATTTGCGACCGGATCGTGTTCGTATAGAAACCCGTTTTCCGTTCGGTCTTCTGAAGGCCTGGTCCTGGGTTCGGCCAGTGTCAACCGGCATTGTGTTTCCAAGGCCGGTTCCCGCGCCGGAGGCATTGGGCACCGTCGAGGAGGGCGAGGAATCAGTAGAAGCAAGGTCGGTTGAGGGCAATGACCACGCCGATATCCGGCCCTGGCGGGAAGGCGATCTCAGCCAGCGAGTGCTTTGGAAGCGGTTCGCGCGAACCGGGCAAATGGTGGTAGCTGACTGGGAGGGCGAACAGGGTAGCCCCTACTGGCTGGATTTCAACGCTTACCCCGGTGCGGACCATGAATTGCGACTGAGTTACCTGGCGTTTCTGGTGAACGAACGAGGCCGAAGTGGCGTGCGGTTCGGGTTGAATCTGCCCGGACAGAGCATTGAGCCGGATTCCGGCCCCGCCCATGTGATGCGGTGTCTCCGGGCGTTGGCCACCTGGGGCGAAAAGCAGCCCAGGGATGCAATGGCCGAGCCCCATGGAACCCGCAAAAAATCGACAGGCAAAGCATCCCGGCGGGTTGCGGAGGGTCAAACTTGAGTTTTCTGAACCGCCTGAGAGGCAAGGAGTTGGAGGACGGGACAACGACCAACCTGCCGTCGAGGGCTCTGCTCTGGCTGATAGCCAGTTTTGCCTTGTTGTTGTCGCCTCAGTGGGACCGTTTACCGTTATGGCTGATTGCCGCCTGTGCGGTGTTGGCGGCCTGGCGATGGCTGGCGCAATGCGGTCGGGTAAGGCTTCCCGGCCGGTTGTTACGCACCGGAATCATGTTGGTCTTGATCGGTGTTTACGTTGCAACGGTTCAGGGGCGCTTTACGGTGGATACCGCCGCCTCGTTCTTTGTGCTGGCGGTGGGGTTGAAATGGCTGGAAACCCGGTCAGTCAGGGACTTTTATGTTCTGTTTTTTATCCTTGTCTATCTGGCCTCGGTGAATTTCCTGTTCCATCAGGAGATTCTCTGGGCACTGGTGAACTTCACCGGCATAGCGCTGCTTCTTATTGGCCTGCAGGTACTCAATGCCCCGGAACTCCCCGGGGGAATGAGATCTGGCTGGCGCAGACTGGGAGCGATGTTCCTCAAGGCATTGCCGATTGTCGTTCTGTTGTTTGTGTTCTTCCCCAGGATGTCGCCTTTGTGGAGTGTGCCGCTGGTTTCCGGTGAGGCTCGCACAGGCATCAGCGACACTATGACGCCCGGTGATATTTCCAATCTTGCCCAGAGCAGCGAGCGGGCTTTCCGGGTAACGTTCGGAGGCGAGCTACCTGCCTATCGCGACCGGTATTGGCGAGGCCTGATTCTCGACTATCTGGATGGTGAGACCTGGCGCCAGGGCCGGCGGGAGGAAGTTGGCCCCCTGGGCCGGGTGGCGGTTGACGGGGGCATCGGAGAACTCGAACCGAACCAGTATGACGTGCTTCTGGAGCCAACCGATCAGCGCTGGGCGTTCGCGCTTGAGAACTCCAGTACGGTCTCGGATAACGTATTCGAAGACGGTGCGGATCTTTTCCGGTTTCGCCGACCGGCTGACAGCCCTGTGCGTTACCGGCTGGCACTGGAGGGAGAGATTTCGGCAGCTGAAACACAAAGTTCTGCAACACAAAGTTCTGAAACACAGAGCCCGGCAATAAAAAGCCCCGCCGAATTGCGGCCGTACCTCCAGTTACCCCGGGAGGGTAACCCGAGGGCCCGGGAACTGGCCCGGGAGCTTCGCCGCAACATGGGCGACGAGCAGATCATTCGGGCTCTGTTAGAGCGATTCCGCGAGCAGGAATATTTCTACACGCTCAGACCACCTGCCATGCCCGATGACGGCATTGATTCCCTGCTGTTTGATCGGAAACGGGGTTTCTGTGCTCATTATGCCGGCGCAACCACCTTCGTTTTGCGAGCTGCGGGCATTCCCTCGCGGGTCGTGGTCGGCTACCAGGGTGGCGAAACCGGTGCCGGGGACGATTACCTGATTGTGCGCCAGTACGATGCCCATGCCTGGGTTGAAGCCTATCTTGATGGCCGAGGCTGGGTGAAGATTGATCCCACGGCGGCCATAGCGCCGGACCGGATTGAATCCGGGCTCAGGGACGCCGTGGCGGAGGAAGGCTCCTTCCTGGAGAACAACTGGGCCTCACCGCAGCGTTATACCGATGTGGCCCTGGTGCAATGGGCGAGCCTTCAGCTTGATCGCATCAATTACCAGTGGCAGCGCTGGGTTGTGGGTTATCAGGGCCAGAGCCAGATGGATCTGATGTCCAGGCTGCCCGGTGGTTTCGGCATGCGCGAGCTGGGTTATCTGACGGCCGGCATCGTTGGCGCCGGTTTGCTGCTTGCCGGGTTGATTTCCGCATTTCAGATGCGCCGTGGGGACCGGCGTGACGCGTACCGGAGAGTGGTGGACGCCTGGCACCGGTTGTGTGCCAGTGCCGGGGTGCCTGTTCGTCATGGCGAAACGCCTTCGGTGCTGGCTTCCCGGTTGGCGAAAGCGGAACCGGCTACCACGGATTCGGCCAGGCTTTTTGCCCGGATGGTCAACAGCCATTACTATAGCGCTGGCAAACGCGAAGAAGGCGGTGAACAGCTGAAGCGGATGCGCCGCCTGCTTGCTACCATGAAGTGTCAATTACGGAAGCGCCAATTGCGGAGGCGGCAATTGCGCAGACCCAGCACCCGGACAGGAAAAGCCAGTGACTGACATTGCCCAAGACATGCCATGGCTGAGCCGTGCCTGGCAAACGGTCCAGAGCCGGGTAGCGGAAGACAGGCTCCCGCACGCCCTTATCCTGGCGGGGGAGCGCGGTGTGGGTAAGCGGGCCTGGGCCGAGGCTGTCGGCGGGTTATTGTTATGCGATCAGCCCCTGAACAGGGAATCCGGTGAGCCGGTGGCCTGTGGCCACTGTAAGCAGTGTGAACTCCTGGCCGCTGCCAGCCACCCCGATATCCGGGTTTATGCGCCGGAAAAATCCCGTATGGTGAAGGTTGATCAGGTCAGGACGCTTTCGTCTTTTGCGGTGGCTTCTCCGCAGGTGGCCCAGCACAAGGTGGCTATCATTGATCGTGCGGATCAATTGAATATCAATGCGGCGAATGCGTTGCTCAAGACCCTGGAAGAGCCGCTGCCGGATGTGACCCTGATCCTGTTGCAGGAAAGCGGGCGTCCGGTCCTGCCCACCATTCGGTCCCGATGCCAGACATTGACTGTTCCGGTGCCTGCGGATAGTCAAGCGATGCAGTGGCTTGCGAGCCGTGTCAGGGAACTTCCCGAAGACACCAGACCGTCTCCGGATACCCTGGCCAAAGCCCTGATGTTGGCGGGGAACGCGCCCAGGCTGGCCCTGGACTATGCGACCGGTGATTTTATCGGTTTGCGGGATACGGCGCTGGACCGTTTCAAGGAATTCATGAAGTCCAGAATCCCGGTTGGCGAAGCCGCCAGAGCGTTCAAGGCAATGGGCCTGGAAGATACTCTGTGGTTGTTCGAAACCTGGGCAGCGGATCTGGCCCGCCTGATAGCCGGCGGCAATGCCAAGGACATTGAGGCTGCGGATATGCTCGGTTTCCTGGCCAGAACCACCCCTGCCTGGCGTGCCCATGAATTGCTGGATATGGTAAAGGATTCAAGAGCTGCGGGGGTTTACAATGCCAGTCCCGAACTGGAAGCGAGCCGGTTACTGATTGCCTGGCAAAAGTTGATGCCGGTCAAACGGTCGGCAGCCTAATTGCCTGCCCTCGGCGGAATTGCGCCTTTGGGGGCAACAACTGCTATGATTCCGGAATGAAAGGGGTTTTCAGATCCCGCAAAATGTTCAGAACGATCCAAGAGATAGGTGTCAGTTATGGGGCCAGGATTTGGTGCGCGCAGTGGCATACTTACCCTGACAATCAAGGACAAGGCAGTGCTCTACGCGGCATACATGCCTTATATCCGCCAGGGTGGCCTGTTCATCCCGACCCAGAAGCAGTATCAGTTGGGTGACGAGGTTTTCCTGCTTCTTAACCTGATGGACGAGCCGGAAAAGATACCGGTTGCCGGCAAGGTGATCTGGATAACCCCCAAGGGTGCTCAGGGCAACCGCGCAGCAGGGATCGGTGTCCAGTTCAATGGTGATGACGAAACCGCCCGCACCAGGATTGAATCCTACCTGGCAGGCTCGCTGAGCTCGGATCGGCCAACCCATACAATGTGAAGGCGGAGCCTGGATGAATGATAGGTCGATTGCCACGGGGGCTTCCGGACATCCGATAAAAAGCGATGGCATAGAGGTCGCCGCCCCGGCATTCCGGGAGTCCGATTGGAAGCTCCGGCACATCCTTGATGGCGAGACCGGGCCGGTTGTAACAGCTATCAGACAATTCCTGGAAAATGAGTAATCGCTTGCTGAAATCACTGTTTGTGCGTTTTATTGCCTATAATTGTGGCGGTTGGTGGTGGCATCACCTATTGGATTAATTCTCAACCTTCCACCGACAAGCCTACTGTTACTCCTACCACTCTACCGAGTGCCTCTCCTTCTCCCCCTCCCTTGCCTAC
>JAXHUV010000239.1:0-3361 GCA_034189445.1 Pseudomonadota bacterium | reverse complement strand
GCTGTCGCCAGTAGTGCCTGATTACGCGCGGCGGTGGTCGACCGCGCCACTGCGGTTGCCGCTGCTCTGGCCTGCTGCCCAACCTCTGCCATGTACGCTGCAATATCCATTCAAATACCTTTATGTTTTAAGCGGAATCAGGAAATAAGTACCTGACTTTACCTTTCCCGTTTCAAGTACGCACCCCAAACGGATATTATACCGCTGCGATATGCCATACTGGCAGCCTCTGAATAGCTCCCCGGGTAAGGTTTTTCAGGGAATTCGGGAAAAGGAAGCACACCATGGCCCAGATGGCCGAAACATTCCTGTTAAGCAAGTTGTCGCGGGCAGGCTTCGTGGCCCTGATCGCCATCGCGGCCCTCTGTGCCGTACTGGGAGAACCCATGGTTGCGGCAGCTTCGGCTGCAGCCTCGGGCATTGTAATTGCAGGCAAGACCTTCCACCCCAACCGTATGAAGCAGCCCTGGCCCCGGGTCCAGCAGGCTTTCTTTGTGATTCTTGTGCTGATTCTACTGGTCAGTTTCTGGACCGGCCCCTGGGTCCTGAGCCACTGGCTCTATGCCCTTCCTCTCATCGCCTTCGCATTGGTTCGACCTGCGGCAGCGGCACTGGTGACCCTGGTTATCGCTGTTCTGGCGATGATTGCGACACAATGGGCTGTCGGCCTTGCCGACCGCCACCAGATGATCAGCGCCTTTCTGCTCACTCTGCTGCTCTCGGCTCTGCTGGTATTCCTGCGTGACTACAAGGCCCGGCAACTGGCCCCGTTACGACGGACCGATGAACTGACCCGGGCCGCCAGCCGGGAATATCTTTCCGCCGACCTGCACAGGGAAATCCAGCGCAGTGAGCGTGAAGGCACCGACATGTCGATCATCCTGATCGGGCTGGACACCCATTTGAGCGACAACGAACCAGATGAGGATATTCGCTCAATACTTCCGAGCATTGGTCGCTACCTGCATTCCCGGATCCGTGATTTCGACACCTACTACCGGGTTGCCGATCTACAGTTCCTGGTAATCCTGCCAGGCATTTCCACCAGCGACGCCATCGCCCGCGCCGAGACTATCCGCAAGGGCCTGGCAGTACTTCTGGAATCACACGGCATGAACCTGACCGTCAGTACCGGAATTGCCGGCCTGAATATCGCTGACGATGCCAACAGTCTGCAGCAGAGCGCGGCGAATGCCTTGCGGCGGGCCCAGCAGCACGGAGGCAACCGGAGCCAGGCCTACAGTTCCTGGTCGCAGCCGGCACAACCAAGCCAACCACGGGCACAGGGGCCGGTATCATGACAGAAACCCGTCTCAGAACCTGGACCCACGCCTTGGGCTACGGCATCGCCTGCCTGTTCATTTTTACCCTGGCGATGCAAAACTTTCGCTACGGCTTCTACGAACTCTTCTACCTGGCCTTCGGGATGGCGGTTCTGACCCTGGCTGGCGCCATTTACACCATTATCTGCCGTCGGCACCAACTATCAGCACCCGGACACATGGTCATTCTATCCGGCCTGAATAGCGGTATGCTGGCAGCACTGCTGACCATGGATGGACCCGGTATCAGCCACTGGGCAATGCCCCTGCTTGTCCTGAATCTGCTGATCCTGCCGTTGCGCCAGGGCGTCGGGCTCTCTCTTTTTCTGCTGGTGCCAATGTCGATCATCCTTTTCCTGGAACAGACGCCGGCTGACGCCCTCGCCATCACCGGGGGCCTGTTCACTCTTCTGGCGGTCTCAGCCCTGTACATCTGGCATTATGACCATATGGCCCAGTCGGCAGAGGATCTTGCCATTACCGATCCGGTGACCGGAGCTCATAACGTCCGTTTTCTGGATGAAACCCTGCAGAAAGAGATCAGCCGGGCCATTGCCACGGGGCACAGCCTGTCCGTGATTGACCTGAGCATTGATTACGCGGATGAAATGGCCGACCTCCACGGCAGGGATCAGGTTCAGGGCCTGTTCCGGGATATGACCGAACACCTGTTTGGCGTGATTCGAGCCGGCGACACCCTGTATACCCTGAAAAACTCCGAGTTTTTCCTGATTCTGCCGTTTACGCCGGAAGCGGGCGTGAGAGTGATAGCCGAGCGGATTCGCCGGACCATCGCCGAACACCCCTGGCCGGTGGTTGGCAAAGCCACCGTAAGCCTGGGCTGCACTACCCGCGGCAACGGTGACACCCGCACCGACACACTCAGAAAGCGTGCCCATCAGGCCATGGAGGAAGCCCGCAGGCGCGGCACTGATTCAGTCTGGTTCAGTCCGGGAGAAACCATCGAAACATGAGCAGTGCCTGGCTGAACGACCTGTCGGCATGGCTGAGCCTGCATCCCGGCTGGCTGGCAGTGGCCCTGTTTTCGACCGCATTCACCGAATCCCTCGCGATAGCCGGCATTATTGTCCCGGGTGTCGCCATCCTGTTTGCCGTGGCTGTCCTGGCCGGTGAGACCGGTATGCCATTACCGGAAGCATTGCTCTGGGCCGGCCTGGGTGCGATTGCGGGCGACACCGCCAGTTTTGGCCTTGGGCGCCTGCTGCAGGGCCGCCTGACAACGGCCTGGCCGCTGAGCCGTTATCCGAAAATGATCAGCACCGGAGAGCGTTTTTTTTACCGTCACGGTGGTAAAAGCGTGATCATCGGGCGATTTGTCGGGCCAATAAGACCGGTTATTCCCCTGGTGGCCGGGGCCCTGATGATGTCCTGGCGTCGCTTTCTGGTTTTCAACATCGGCTCCGCCATCGCCTGGGCACCGGTCTATATTTTCCCGGGGTTTCTGGTAGGTAGCGCCCTGGCTAGCGAAATCAGGCCTCCAGCGCACTTCTATGCGGTGATCGGCATCAGCCTCGCCGCCCTGACCCTGGTCTATTTCGTGCTCTTGCGATTTCAGCTGGGGCTTGGTGAAAGCAGCCGCTTTTACCAATGGCTTAAGCAGTGGATGGCTCGATACGAAGCGACTCACCGATTCTGGCGCCTGTATACCAATCAGCGCCACGCCAGGGAGGGTGAGTTTCCGCTGGCGTCATTGATGCTCGCGCTGGGTGCTTCCGCGCTGCTGCTGATCTGGGGGCAGCTGGCCACGGCGACAAACCTGCTGGATGGATTCGACCAGGCCACCCTTCAATGGTTCGAACAACTCCGGCAACCTCTGCTTGACGGGCCTTTCATTGCCATCACGCTGCTTGGTGACCCGCCTGTATTGATAGCTGCCGGTGCGCTGGCCTGCGCGGCATTGCTGTTTCGGGGCTATTATGCCGCTGCCGTCCATATTCTGGTTGCCATCATTTTGACGATTGTTCTCGTCTGGGGTCTGAAAGCCCTGATTGGCGTCCCCCGACCGAACGAAATCATGG
>JAXHUV010000238.1:0-3390 GCA_034189445.1 Pseudomonadota bacterium | reverse complement strand
ACGAAATACCAATCCGCCCGGGCTTCTTCCGGAGTAAAGGTAACCATCATGTAGCCACGCTGATTCAAATTCAGATAATCCAGATCATCCACCAGCAGACTAATAGCCTGTTCCGCACCCTGAATCGTTTCATCCTGAATGCCCAGATAATCCTCCAGGCCAGGTGACGTAACCGAGGCTACGGCAAACTCCACTCCAACCTGGTCTCCCTGTGTGTCTTTCAGATCGTTGGCCCAGGCATTATGGGTATCCCCCGCCAGCACCACCAGGTTCTTGTTCAACGCCTTGGCGTTACCCAGAACCACTTCCCGTTCATATTGGTAGCCATCCCAGGCATCCAGGTTGTAGGGCGCCACGGTGTTGATGCGTGCCAGTTCCTCGTCGGTCAGAGTCGGATCCCCCTGCACAGCCCGGCCTTTGAGCTGGGCCAGTTCCGCCAGCTTTTGCGGCAGGCCTTCAACCTGTCCAGTCGCAATGGCAACCAGCAGTTCAGCCGGCAGATTCATTCGGCCCATCAGTACCTGCTGCCCCAACACCTGCCATGTAGCGGTGGAATTATTCAGGGAAGACTGCAACCAGAGCAACTGCTCCGCGCCCAGCAAGGTGCGGTTCTGACTGCCAACATCCACAGTAAAGCGGGCGGCATCCAGTCCTTCTCCGGTAAAGTAGTCCATGTAATTCAGCTGCTGGTCGCGGCCGATAATGCGGGTATCCAGCATGTGCAGGTCCACCAGATCGCCGAAACGGAAGGTCCGGAAAATGGCTTCGTCGCTGCCCTCTATCACGGGGCGGATCGGCATCCACTCGAAGTAGGCTTTAAGGGCATTGAGCTTGCGCTCGGTGAAATCGCCTTCTCCGTCGTTATGGTTTTCGGCACCCTCCTTCCAGGTGTCGTTGGCCACCTCATGGTCGTCCCAGACCACAATAAATGGCACTCTGGCATGCAGGGACTGGAGATCCGGGTCTGCCCGGTAGGCAGCGTAACGCCTGCGATAATCCACCAGTTCAATCAGCTCAAGGTTGTTGTCTTCCGGGAAGGTACGGCCCAGCGCCTGAGCATCCTGTGCCGCATAGCTGCTGCTGTCGGAGCTGTATTCATAAATGTAATCACCCAGGTGCACCACGGCAGCCAGGTCAGCCTGCTTACCGATTTCCCGGTAGACGTTAAAGTAACCGGCCGGGTAGTTCGAGCAGGACACCACGGCCAGGCGCACCGAGTCGATGCTGCCCTCTGGCAGCGTCCTGGTCATCCCCACCGGTGACTGGCGGTCGGTCGTCTGGAAACGGTAATAGTAGGTCTGCCCAGGCGCCAGCCCGCGCACATCCACCTTGACGGTGAAATCATGGGCTTCAGCGGCCTCCGCTGTGCCGGAATGCACCAGGTTCTCGAAACCCTCATCAGTCGACACCTCCCAGGCTACGCCGACAGGAGCCCCCTGACCGTTTTTGGGCGCTGCCCTGGTCCAAAGCATGACACTGTCGGCAAGCGGATCGCCACTGGCCACACCGTGAGTGAAGTTGATTGTTCGATTATCGGAGCTGTCCAGATCACAGCCTGCCAGGCCGGCAGAGACCACCACTGCGCCCATGCCGATGGCTGATGCTTTCAGAAAATCCCGTCGTGTCAGTCGCTTCATCGTGGTGCCTTCCCCTGCGTGGTGTCTTCCCCTGCATTCGCCGGTTGTAGCCTCGGCATCCTGCTATCTTTGCCGTTACTACGCCAACTGAAGAACCTAGTCAGGTTTCGTTAAAAACGCATTACCAAATTACGACAGGGGGATGACAAATAACATCAAGCGAGGAGGCATTCTGGCGCTACTCAGAAGCCTTGCGCATCTGTATCAACTCAAGGCCGGCACCAGCCTCCTTGCCGGTAATCATGACCTCAGGCTCCTGGTATCAAATGATCTCACTGGACGCGGAATCCCGATATAAACTCAGAGGCCCAACTCAGATCGGATTGCGGCCCATAACTGCCGATAATTCTCAGCGGGAACGGATCTCGGACTCAAGATTTCCAGAGGTAAGCCTTCTTCTCCCATTCGCTCTACCAGGCTTGAATAAGGAATCATGGCTTTCAAGGGGTTATCAAACAACTGTGCAGCCTGCTCGGTAAGCTCTCGGTGGAGTTTCTTGCGGCGGTCAATCAAAGTAAAAAAAGGTCGTAGCTTTTTCTGGCCAAGTTTTTTATCGCCCACAAAGTCCCGGAACTGGCGCCAGCTATTCATTGACAACCAGGTCGGGACCAGTGGGACATAGACGACATCAGCTACTTTCAAAACCTGCTCGGTCAGACGAGACTGGCCGGGTGGGCAGTCCAGCACAACGAGACTCGTCTCTTCGGCAAGAGGGGCAAGCATGGATTTCAGCGGCAGTGACCGTTCGTCTTCCTCGAGGCGGATATCAAGGTTACGGAAACTCTTGTGGGCGGGAATAAAGTCCAGACCGGGGTACACATTCTCTTCGATAAATTCTGCGATTGGTACTTTGCCTTCCAGCAGCTTTGCAATTTTTTTCCCTCTGCAAGGCTCACCGCCCGCCAGGTAGAAACTTGCGGCCCCCTGGGAATCCAGGTCCCAAAGCAGTGTGGAGCATCCACTTTTGCTTGCCAAATAGGCGATGTTCACGGCGGAGGCGGTTTTCCCGACGCCTCCCTTCGGGCTATAAAAAGCAATGATTTTCATACACAAGACCCTTTGGATCGCGCCCGTTAACACGTGATCAAGTAGAACATATTTGGCCTCTGGCAGCATTAAAAGTTGTGACGGCCTCCCTCGATCAAATCGCCCCTATTGCGACACATTAAATTAATCGTCCCACGTGAATTTTCAACGATCCTTCAACCATGCAGTAGCATTTTCATCAATCTGCAACATTTCTTCCCGACATTGGTTTAGTGACTGTTTTTTTGGTCAGCCTGAATTTCAGCGATCATGACAGTAATGACAAGCCAGTCGCGAGAGGTGACGCATGGATGAAACATCGAAATCAACACTGACATCTTCCGAAATCGAAGAAGTTAGAAGCCTTTTCGAAGATCTTGAGAGACTCCGTGACACTGTCAACGAAGATGTTGCTGGTCACGAAAATCACCTGGACAACATTGACCCGGCCTATGTGGCGAGCGCGAGAAACCTTCTTCACTACCTTTCACTCAGACAACACGACATTCGACCTTTGCAACAAAGACTCGCATCGTTGGGACTCTCTTCTCTTGGCCGCGCTGAGTCGTGCGTGCTTTCTACCCTCAATGCAGTCATTCGTGTATTGGCAGCGACTCTGGGGCAGCAGAGTCCCGTTGCGGGTGAGGGTGAGGGTACAGCCTTTGCCATCGAGGATGGTTCCAGGCTTCTCACCGATCACGCTGATCAACTGCTGGGGACTGCCCGG
>JAXHUV010000237.1:0-3408 GCA_034189445.1 Pseudomonadota bacterium | reverse complement strand
TATAGGTTGAGGATCTGATCCAGTACGTCGTAACCCGGCAGATTGTCTTCGTCTTTCTGGTCTGGCGCCAGCTCCGCCGACGGCGGCCGGGTAATTACCCGCTCGGGGATAACCTCTCCCCCGGACAGCGTGTTGCGGTATTTGGCCAGGCGGAATACCAGGGTTTTCGGTACATCCTTGAGTACGTCAAAGCCACCGGCCATATCGCCATAAAGGGTTGAGTAGCCCACTGCCATCTCACTCTTGTTCCCGGTTGTCAGCACCAGAGAACCAAACTTGTTGGACAGGGACATCAGCAAGACACCGCGCAGGCGCGCCTGCAGGTTTTCCTCGGTGGTGTCCGGCGTGGTGCCCTCGAAAGGCCCGGCCAGAGTTTCCATGAAGGCGTCGTACATGGGTTCAATGGAAAACACATCATACTGCACGCCCAGGGCAACGGCCTCGGCCTCGGCATCCTCAAGGCTCATGCTGGAGGTATAGCGGAATGGCATCATCACCGCCCGGACCCGATCCTTACCCAGGGCATCAACCGCGACCGCCAGAGTCACGGCCGAGTCGATACCGCCGGAGAGCCCCAGAACCACGGATTTGAATCCGTTCTTGTTGACGTAATCCCGGACACCCGTCACCAGGGCGCTATAGACATTGGCCTCGAGCGACGGCTCTTCCGGCAGAGGCCGGGATACCGGCTGGCAATGGTGCTCGCACAAGAAGTCGACCGGATATAAACCCTCGCCAAACTGGGGGGCCTCCGCCATCAGCACGCCCGAATGGTCAAACACCATGGAGCCGCCATCAAAAACCAGCTCATCCTGGCCACCCACCAGATTCACGTACAGGATGCTGACCAGATTCTCCCGGGACTTTCGCTCCAACAAAGCCTTGCGACGTGCCTGTTTATCAATATCGTAGGGCGAGGCATTGAGATTCAGGACCAGACGCGCGCCGGCCGCTGCGCAGTCCTCTACCGGGCCGTCCTCCCAGAGATCTTCACAAACGGTGATCCCCACCGGAATGCCCCGGATATCCAGAGTCAGAACATCCCGCCCTCGGGCGAAGTACCGTTTCTCATCAAACACCTGGTAGTTGGGTGGGAAGCGTTTGAAATACCGGCCGGTAATTTCACCACCGTCAATCACTACCGCCGCGTTGTACAACAGTCGGCCATGACGAAGGGGAGCACCGATAACGATCACCGGGCTCAGCCGTTCCGCCCGCAATCTTGCCAACGCTTCATCAACCCGCAGCTCCAGGCTCGGGCGCAACAGCAGATCTTCCGGTGGGTAGCCGGTCAGGCAAAGTTCCGGGAAAACCACGATGTCCGCCTGATGCTCGGACGATGCCCGGCGGGCAGCCTCCAGGATGAGCTCTGTATTGCCGGGTATATCACCCACCAGAAAATCCAACTGGGCCATTACCACCCGCAGTTTTCTGACCGACTCCCGGGCTGCTGCCTGATTTCCGGACACGGACATAAATCGGCTCCTGTAACTCGTTGCCATGAAAAAGCTATTATAACCCCGCACCGACGTAGATTTCTTCCGACCAAAGCGGATTCCGGTAAATCATGACAGCAGACACACCAGCACGACCAGCCAAAACGCTCGGCCAGCCCCTCTCAACAAAGCTAACGCCCTCTGGTTGGCAACAAGCAAAGTTGTTCCGGATCTACAACCACTACCGCGTCCTGGTGAGCCTGGTGCTGGTGGCGCTGTTATTCGTGGATCCCGTCAACTTTGACATGCGTTTCCGGCTGCTGGATTACTACCAGGCAGGCGTGTCCACTTACCTGGGCCTGAACGCCTTTATTGCCCTGCTGCTGGTGGCCGGATTCCATCCCAGCCAACGGCACATTACGCTCTCAATCCTGCTGGATATCCTGATCATGCACGGCCTGCTGCTCACCAGCACAGGCATAACCAACGGCCTTGCCAATCTGGTGATCGTATCCGTGGCCGCAGGCAACATCCTGACCCCAAGCCGCATGGGAACCTTCTATGCGGCCCTGGCGGCCATCTGCTCCCTGGGCATCTCGGGCTGGGCGGTTCTGACTCTCGGAGAGTCAGCCGACAACATTGTCCGGGCCGGTTCCCTGGGCATCCTTTACTTTGCCGTGGCTTTCGTCCTGCAAAACATCTCCCGCCGGATGATACGCAGCGAAGCTCTGGCCAGCAGCCGGGCCCGAAGCATTGCCGAACTGGAACAGATCAACCAGCAGATTATCCAGCGCATGCGCACCGGCATTCTGGTACTGGACCGCTTCGGCCAGATCCGTCTTGCCAACGCCGCCGCCGAAGAGCTTTTATACGGCGCCCCCAAACCCATTCACGAGCGCGCAGCCGTTCTGCCCAAACCGCTAAAGCAGGGTCTCGACCTCTGGCTGAAAGACCCAGGCCAACGAATTGAACCGTTCCAACCCTCACCCACTTCCCCGCTGCTGCAAGCCAACTTTACCCAACTGGACCAGGAACGAGGCGACCAGATACTTGTGTTTATCGAGGACATGAGCAAAGTCACCCAGCAGGCCCAGCAGATGAAACTGGCATCGCTGGGGCGACTCACGGCCGGCATAGCCCATGAAATCCGTAATCCGCTGGGCGCAATCAGCCATGCCGCCCAGCTTATGGAAGAAACCCCCAACCTTGAGCCCGGAGACCGGCAGATGCTGGAAATCATCCGGCGCCACTCCCGGCGGGTGAATGGTATTATCGAGAATGTCCTGGAGCTGTCCCGGCGCCGGGCCGCCAATGCGGATTTGATCGAAGTCGCACCCTGGCTACAGGAATTCCGGGAAGACTTCCTGCAGACGCAGGACAAACACTGCACAACAGCCAACATTGTTCTGAAGATTGATCCACAACTGCCGCCGGCACGGTTCGACAAGAGCCAGATTGAACAGGTGATGGTGAATCTTTGCGACAACGGATTACGCTACAGTGAACAGCACTCCGGACAGCGAAAAATCGGCATCCATGCCGGGGCGACCGAGGACGGCGAGCGCGCCTACATTGATGTCCGCGATATGGGCCCGGGAATCGCCCCGGAGAACCGCAGCTCGGTTTTTGAGCCGTTCTTTACAACAGACAAGACCGGAACCGGGCTCGGACTTTATCTGGCCAGGGAACTGTGCGAGGCTAATCAGGCCCATCTTTCCCTGGTCGAGGACAACAAGCCCGGTTGCTGTTTCCGCATTACCTTTGCCCATCCGGGGCGAATGATCTGACCTGACGCCGGCGGATATCGGCCGTACGAATAACGACATGGAACCGACAACACACGATGACCACCTACACAGCGCTGATCGTTGACGACGAACCAGACATCCGGGAGTTACTGGAAATCACCCTGACCCGGATGGGCATAACAACCTTCACGGCACCCGACCTGACCAGCGCCCGAAAATTGCTG
>JAXHUV010000236.1:0-3449 GCA_034189445.1 Pseudomonadota bacterium | reverse complement strand
TTTCTCTGAGGGTCACCACCTGGCCGATGATGATCAGCGTCGGCGGCTGGACAGATTCAGCTTCAACCCGCTCGGCGATATTGTTGAGGTTGCCCGTCACCACACGCTGATCCTTTGTTGTGCCCTTCGACACCAGCGCCACCGGCATATCCCGAGACATACCGTGGGCGACCAACTGCCGGCAGATGATCGGCAGGCCCACCAGGCCCATGTAAAACACCAGGGTCTGGTGGGTCTGGACAAAGTCCCGCCAGGGCAGATCGCAAGTGTCATTCTTGAGATGGCCGGTCACCAACCGCACCGACTGTGCGTGATCCCGGTGAGTCAGCGGGATACCGGCATAAGCGGCACAACCGGAAGCGGCGGTAATGCCCGGGACCACCTGAAAACGGACGCCGGCCCCGGCCAGGGTTTCAATCTCCTCGCCACCACGACCGAATATAAACGGATCTCCGCCCTTGAGCCGGACAACCTTCCGGCCCTGTCGGGCCAGATCCACCAATCGCTGATTGATCCGATCCTGAGGCAAGATGTGGTTGGCCCGTTGCTTGCCAACGTGAATCATCTCGGTTGTGTCCGGGATCATGGCCAGTATTTCCGGCGAAACCAGGCGATCGTAGAGTATCACCTCGGCAGAGGTAATCAGCTTCCAGGCCTTGAGTGTCAGCAGTTCAGGATCCCCCGGCCCGGCCCCGACCAGGGCCACCTCGCCCGCGGAGGTGTTCGGGTTCGAGGTAACCGGGTTAACCCGGTATCTTGCCGGTGCGGGGGTGGCACCAGCGCCTTTCCCTGGTGCGCGTTCTGGCTGATCACTCACAGGATTCTTTCGATGCCTCCCATATACGGCTTGAGAACCTCCGGAACCATAATGCTGCCGTCCGCCTGCTGGTAATTTTCCATGACCGCAATCAGCGCACGGCCAACAGCAAGACCGGATCCGTTCAGGGTATGCACGGGTTCCGGCTTTCCGGTTTCCGGGTTGCGCCAACGGGCATGCATGCGGCGCGCCTGGAAATCACGGGTATTGGAGCAGGACGAGATTTCACGGAACTTGTCCTGCCCCGGCAACCAGACCTCCAGATCATAGGTTCTGGCTGCGGAAAAGCCCATGTCGCCACCACAGAGTGCGACCACGCGATAAGGCAGCTCCAGCAACCGGAGTACCTTTTCGGCATGGCCGGTCAAGGCTTCCAGCGCGGCGTCCGAATCCTCAGGACGAACGACCTGCACCAGCTCCACCTTGTCAAACTGGTGCTGCCGGATCATGCCCCGGGTATCCCGGCCGTAGGAGCCGGCTTCGCTGCGGAAGCATGGGGTATGGCAGACCATCCGCAGCGGCAGCTCAGCGGCATCAAGGATTGAATCCGATACCAGGTTGGTAGCAGGCACTTCCGCTGTGGGAATCAGGTACAGTGGATGCTCGCCTTCGGTTTTGAACAGATCTTCCTCGAACTTGGGCAACTGACCGGTTCCGTACAGGCTATCGGCATTGACCAGATAGGGGACGTAGGTCTCCAGGTAGCCATGTTCGCGGGTGTGCAGATCCAGCATGAACTGGGCCAGTGCCCGATGCAGCCGCGCCACCGGCCCACGCATGACGGCAAACCGCGAGTGAGCCAGACGCGTCGCGATCTCGAAGTCCAGGCCCTTCAACCCCTCGCCCAGGTCGACGTGATCCCTGGGTTTGAAAGCAAAGCTCCTGGGCGTGCCCCAGGTACGAATCTCAACGTTATCCTTCTCGTTTTCGCCGACAGGCACATCTTCGTCCGGGAGGTTCGGGATACCGGCCAGGAAGGCGTTGAGTTCTTCCTGGAGGGTACGGAGCTCGTCTTCGGCTTCGGACTTCTGTTTCTTCAGATCTTCCACCTCGTCCAGCAGCGGCTGGATGTCCTCACCGGCCGTTTTGGCCTTACCGATCGATCTGGACCGATTGTTCTGCTCGCTCTGCAGAGTTTCCGTGCGCACCTGAAGGGCACGGCGGCGTTCCTCAAGCTGCTCGAAGGTAGCGGTATCGAAGTCGAAATTCTTGATGGCCAGCCGACGGGCGATCTCTTCTGTCTGGGTGCGGACACGTTTGGGATCGAGCATGATTATCCTGAATCTTCCGGTTAGCGATATTTTGAATGCCATTATACCTGCACTGGCGCTGGTGGCTACCGTGGCAAAAGGCTCAGGTATAGCGTTTGCGGGGGCTTTCGGCGTTGCGGGAATCCAATCGCTGGCGCTTCTCGGCCAGTTTGATCTCGAGCCCCCGGCTTACCGGTTCATAATACCGGCGTTGATGAATGGCCTCGGGCAGGTAGGATTCCCCGGCGGCGAAGGCCTCCGGTTCGTCGTGGGCGTACCTATAGGTATCGCCGTGGCCCATGCTTTTCATCAGCTTTGTGGGCGCGTTGCGCAGGTGTACCGGGACTTCGTAGTCCGGGTCCCGGCGGATGTCCGCCAGGCAACGATTGAAAGCGGTATAAACAGCATTACTCTTGGGGGCCAGAGCCAGGTAGGTCACTGCCTGGGCCAGTGCCAGCTCCCCCTCCGGAGACCCGAGGCGTTCCTGGGCGTCCCAGGCATCCATGCAGAGCTGCAGGGCCCGGGGGTCGGCATTACCGATATCCTCACTGGCAATCCGCACCAGACGGCGGGCAACGTAGAGCGGATCACAGCCGCCATCGAGCATCCGACAGAGCCAGTACAGTGACCCATCCGGATCGGAACCACGAACGGATTTATGCAGGGCGGAGATCTGGTCGTAGAACACATCACCGCCCTTGTCGAACCGGCGCAGGCTGGTCTGCATGACCTGCTCGAGCTGATCCGCCGTGATACGGTCCGTTCCGGACTCGTCCGGCTCCGCAAGATCGGCGGCCACTTCCAGGATGTTCAGCGCGCGGCGGGCGTCGCCACCCGATGCCGTCGCCATGACGGTCAACAGGTCCCCGGCAACCAGCAGGCGGCCGCAAAATCCTTCATCGGCAGCCAGCGCACGGCGTAACAGCTGAACAATGTCCTCTTCCGCGAGATTCTTGAGTACATAGACCCGGGTTCGGGACAACAAGGCACTGTTCAGCTCAAAGGAAGGGTTTTCGGTGGTAGCGCCCACGAAAATAAAGGTACCGTCTTCGATGTGGGGGAGAAACGCGTCCTGCTGACTTTTGTTGAAACGATGCACCTCATCCACGAACAGCAGTGTGTCCCGGCCTTGAGACTGCTTGCGATTACGGGCCCGTTCGACAACAGCCCGAATCTCCTTGACGCCGCTCATTACCGCAGAGACGGTCTCGAAGCTGAGGTCGCTGACGTTGGCCAGCAGTTGCGCAAAGGTGGTTTTGCCAACTCCGGGAGGGCCCCATAGGATCATGGAGTGAAGCTGACCTTGCTCGACCGCCCGTCGCAGCGGTCTTCCGGACCCAACCAGGTGCGCCTGGCCAACATAGTCATCCAGGGTTGCCGGC
>JAXHUV010000235.1:0-3497 GCA_034189445.1 Pseudomonadota bacterium | reverse complement strand
GCCAGCACCCTGGACACGTAATCGGGCCCCGGCAGATGCAGATGATTGCGGCTGATTCCGCCACACTCGTATGTAAGCAATGACTCGCCTTCGCTACCGAGAATCCGTTCAATGTCATTCATTAGTTCACCTCGACTGTGGTAAGTGTGCGCTGCTTTCGGGACGCACCGGAAATCACTAGAAGAATAGACCCTGATAGTGGCCTCTTCCAGCATGGATCCCCACCAGACCGGAACCCTGCCCCGGGAGACCCGAGCCCGGGAGGAAAAGTCGCAAAAACCGCCCATGCAGTAAACGAGTTCGTAACACAGGCCAGGGAAGTTCTCGCTGAGGTGAAACGGACCAACATGAGATAAAATAGATCTGTCCCGGTTTTCATGACCTGTCTTTAAAGGAAGGATCCGATGGATTCGAAAAACGAAAAGAGAAGGAACTCTTCCGGAAAACGCGCTTGGCACGCTGCCGGCATTGAGGAGACTTTGGCGGAATTCGACGTCCGGAAGGAAAATGGATTGACGGACGACGAGGCGCAGGTACGGTTGAAGCGCTACGGCCCGAACCAGCTGCGGCTGGCTCAAAGCCAGCCCTGGTGGCGGATTCTTCTGGGGCAGTTTCACAGTATTGTTATCTACCTGATGGGCGCCGCCGCCATTCTGGCGTTTGCCACCGGCCGCCTGCCGGAGGGATTTGCGGTCCTGGCGGTGCTGCTGGTCAATACCGCTATCGGCTTTGTCAGCGAATGGAGGGCAGTACGATCCATGGCCGCCCTGCGCCGGCTGGGAGAACACATGACCCGGGTGCGCCGGGAAGGCAGTGAGCGGGAAATTGCCGCATCGGAAATCGTGCCTGGCGAGATTATACTGCTGGAATCCGGCGACCTCGTGCCTGCCGATTTGCGGTTGCTGGAAGCGGAACATCTGAGGGTCAACGAAGCACCGCTTACCGGTGAGTCAGTTGCGGTGAGCAAACTGACCGATACCCTGGCCCCGGATACCGACCTGGCCGATCGCACGAACATGCTCTACAAGGGCACCAGCATCGCCGACGGTACCGCGATGGGCGCTGCGGCAGCAACTGGTTCGGAGACCGAGCTGGGGCGGGTGTCGGCACTCGCGGAATCGGCCGAGGGAACTGTCGCGCCATTGCAACGGCGGCTGGATCAACTTGGGCACCGTCTCGCCGTATTGACCACTTTTATTGCCGTCGCGGTCGCCGCGGTGGGTTTCCTGGTGCGGGAGCAACAGGCCGCGCTGGTGCTCGAGACGGCGCTGGCCCTCGGCGTGGCTGCCATTCCTGAAGGTCTTCCTATCGTCGCCACTATCGCCCTCGCCCGCGGCATGTACCTGATGGCCGCCCGCAACGCGCTGGTGAACCAGCTCACTGCGGTGGAAACTCTGGGCGCAACCCGGGTGATCTTTTCGGACAAGACCGGCACCCTGACGGAAAATCGGATGCGGCTGCGAAAAATCGTCAGCCCCACCGGTGATCTGGTACTGGAGGAAGCCGGAACTGGCGAGGCGCTTGCGGACAAGGAGGGGGTTCGCCGTGTACTGGAAGTAGGCCTGCTCTGCAATGGCGCTTCCCTCCAGCAGGAACAGGGAGAAGACAATCCTCGCGGCGACCCCACTGAAATCGCGCTTCTGGCGGGAGGCAAAAACCTCGGACTGGAGCGGGAATCTTTGCTACAAGAGCGCCCCGAGGCGCGGGTGGAAAAATTCGAACCCCGGCTTAAGAAGATGGCCACCTTTCACCAGGAGGACGGCCAGTATTACGTGGCGGTGAAAGGCGCTCCCGAGGCTGTGCTGGATGTCTGCACCGACATCCAGTCAGTCGAAGGCGGCACCGAGCCTCTGGATGACAAGACCCGCCAGCAATGGGTCGAGCGCGCCAATCAAATGGCAGGCGAAGGTTTGCGCCTGCTGGCAATGGCCGAGAAACGGACGGAAACCAAGGATTCCGATCCCTATGAAGCGCTATGCTTCCTCGGCCTTGTAGGCCTGCTCGATCCACCCCGCGAAAAAGTCAAAGAGGCAATAGATGCCTGTCAGGCGGCAGGCATCCGGGTGGAGATGGTGACCGGCGATCAGGCAGAGACCGCCACAGCGATCGCCCGCGCCGTGGGGATCGTCGGGGACAAGGACGACCCGGAGGCCATCAGCATGCTGGGGCGCGATATCGGTTCTCCCGAAGATATCGACGACGAGCAGCAGGAGAAGATCTACCGTGCCAACATTTTTGCCAGGGTGAGTCCCGAGCAGAAGCTTGACCTGGTGGGTATCTATCAGGACCGGGGCGAGATCGTGGCCATGACCGGTGACGGCGTCAACGACGCCCCCGCTCTGAAAAAGGCGGACATTGGCATTGCCATGGGTAAACGGGGCACCGAGGCGGCCAAGCAGGTCGCTGACATGGTGCTCAAGGATGACGCCTTTGAAACCATCGTGGCGGCGGTGCAGCAGGGAAGGGTCATTTTCGGGAACATCCGCAAATCCGTTGTGTTCATGCTCACCACCAATGTGGCCGAAGTTCTGGCGGTGGCCATAGCCACTGGCGCGGGATGGCCTCTGCCGCTGCTCCCTCTGCAGATTCTCTATCTCAATGTGCTCACCGATGTCTTCCCTGCTCTCGCGCTGGGGGTGGGCCCGGCCAGCGGAAGTGAAATGAAAGAGCCGCCCCGCAGCCCGCGGGAATCCGTGCTGACCCGAGCCCACTGGACAGAGATCACGGGATTTGCGGCCCTGATGGCAGCCTGTGTGCTGGTCGCTCTGCTGCTGGCCGATCACTGGCTGGAATTGACGGAACTGGAAGCGGTAACGGTTTCTTTTCTGACTCTGGCTTTCGGCAAGCTCTGGTTTATATTCGTTCTGCGGAACCCGAAGTCCCCGGTTCTGCGTAACGAGATAACGCGCAATCCCTGGGCATGGGGAGCGCTGGCACTTTGCATGGTGTTGCTGGCGGCCGCGGTATATCTGCCGCTGCTCTCTGGCCTGCTGCAAACCCGTCCTCTGGGCTGGCAGCCCTGGCTTCTGATTCTGGCAATGAGTGTCATTCCCCTGCTGGTGGGACAAACCGTACGGGAGGCACAGCGGCCGACAGGGGCACCAGGGTAATACCGAATACATCCGGCAAGGCCCTGTCTCCTTCCAGGGAAAAGCGCATCTACCTCGCCAAGCTGAACTTTGTAGAATTCTGCGACCTTGGATATTCCGGCTCCGACGACCACGCCCGTCCTCCCCGGATCCGGGCAATCAGCTCATGGACCTCGAAAAAGGTTGAGTCTATCTCCGAAACGGTGACGATTAGCGACCATGGCGAGGATGGATAGACATTCTCACTCAAGCGCATCGGCCAGGTTGCGTAGTAGATGAAGCACTTCGCCAGGGTCCCGGACATGATAATCGGCCAAAGAACAGGTCAGCGCGTCGCCCACGTATATCCCCGGGCCATCTTCACGCAGAGCAAAGAATGCATCTTCGTCGGTAACATCGTCCCCCGCA
>JAXHUV010000234.1:0-3535 GCA_034189445.1 Pseudomonadota bacterium | reverse complement strand
TTTCGCTCAGCTCTTCAAGCACCGACGCCCGATCATTCACCCCTCTGAGGATAACGCTCTGGTTCAGCAGCGTTGCGCCTGCCGCCCGGAGATACCCCAAGGCTCGGCGGGTGGCCGTGTCTATTTCCGCCGGATGATTGACGTGCAGCACGATAATCATCTGGAGGGGCGTCGTGGAAAGCCATCTCAGAAGCTCGTCGCAGACCCTTTGTGGAATAACCACTGGCAGGCGTGTATGCAGCCGCAGGCGGCGTATATGGGGAATGCCGCTGATTGCGGTTGCCCATTGGGCCAGCAGTCGGTCATTGACGGCCAGGGGATCGCCGCCGCTAAAAATCACTTCATTGATTTCCGGACTGGCTCCCAGGGTGTCGATCACCCGCTGCCGGTCGTCCGGGTTCAGGCGTTGTTGGTCGTAGGGAAAGTGCCGTCGAAAGCAGTAGCGGCAGTTTATCGCACACTGTCCGGTCACCATGAGCAGGGCCCGGCTGCGGTACTTGCGGATAAGCCCGGTGGTGGCAATGGCTGCCGACTCTTCCAGTGGGTCGCTGACAAAACCGGGAACGTGACCGGTTTCTTCCGCAAGGGGAAGCACCTGCCTGAGCAGAGGGTCGGCCGGGTTGCCCTTTTCCATGCGTGCAAGGAAGGGTTCCGGCACCCGGACTGAAAACAGGCGGTGACCCTGCCGTGCTGCCGACAGCCATGGTTCCTCGGGCAGCTCCAGGCGCCGGAGCAGCTCTTCCGGTGACGTCACGGATTCCGACAGCACTTGCTGCCAGCTGCGTTGTTCATGGTCGGCATGGCCGGAAAGGCGGGCTTCTATACGGGCGGGGGTTCGCTGTATCATAACGCCCTTCGAATTTTAAACAGCATTTTGGCAGGTGAACATTTCATGGCTTCATATTCTACCAACGAATTTCGTAGCGGTCTTAAGGTTTTACTGGATGGCGACCCCTGCATCATTCTCGAGAACGAGTTTGTCAAACCCGGCAAGGGGCAGGCCTTCAACCGCGTAAAGCTGCGTAACCTCATGACCAACCGGGTTTGGGAACGCACGTTCAAGTCCGGTGAAAGCCTGGAAGCCGCGGATGTCATTGACCAGGACATGGAATATCTTTATACCGACGGTGAGTTCTGGTATTTCATGCTCACTGACGGCTCCTTCGAGCAATACCCGGCCGATGCCAGGGCTGTAAGCGATGCCCTGAAGTGGCTGAAGGAGCAGGATGTCTACACGGTGACTCTCTACAACGGCTCGCCGCTGTCGGTAACTCCCCCCAATTTCGTCGAACTGGAAGTGGTTGATACCGATCCAGGCATGAAGGGCGACACCGCCCAGGGTGGCACCAAGCCCGCGACCCTCTCAACCGGCGCCGTGGTCAACGTGCCGCTGTTTATCACCATTGGTGAAGTGCTCAGGATTGATACCCGCTCCGGCGAATACGTCAGCCGGGTTAAAAGCAGTTGATCCGGTCATGGCCCGCGAATCTGTCTGGCGGCCCTCTGCCTCGCAGGCGGCCCTGAGAGACCGCGCTCAGCAACTGGCGTTTGTGCGCGGCTTCTTTGCCCAAAGAGGGGTGCTGGAGGTGGAGACGCCGGTACTGGGTCGGTTCGGAGTCACCGATGTCAATCTCGACGGCATCCGTGCGCAAGTCGCTGTCGGTTCCCGGACCGGGGCCTGGCTCCAGACGTCTCCTGAATACCATATGAAACGCTTGCTCGCCGCCGGCTGTGGGTCCATTTACCAGGTGTCCAGGGTGTTCCGCAATGGCGAGCGGGGGCGTCGTCACAACCCTGAATTCTCCATGCTGGAATGGTATCGGACAGGATTTGATGATGTGGCGCTTATGGAGGAGGTGTCGGATCTCGTTTGTGGCTGGCTGGGTTGTCAGAGGCCCGACATCATTCAGTACCGGGACGCACTGGAGCGCTGGGCGGATATCGACCCATTTGCCGTAACCGACCGCCAACTGATGCGGCGCTGCGAGCCGTGGCTGGAGCCCGAACAGTTGGCGGACCTGGGGCGCGATGGCTGCCTGGATCTGCTGATGAGTTTTGCCGTGGAGCCGAACCTTGGCTGGGATAAGCCCGTGTTCATAACCGGCTATCCTGCGTCGCAGGCGTCGCTGGCCAGGGTTTCGCGGTCAGGTGGCCATGAAACAGCGCACCGCTTCGAGCTTTATATTGATGGCCTGGAGCTGTGTAACGGCTACTGGGAATTGACCGATCCAAAGGAACAGAGGCTAAGATTCGAGGCCGATAACCAGCTGCGCAGGCGCTCCGGAAAGCCTGAAATGGCGCTGGATGAGGCCTTTCTCGCCGCGCTTGAACAAGGATTGCCCGAGTGCTCCGGCGTGGCGCTCGGGCTGGACCGACTGCTGATGCTCAAGCTCGGGGCTCAGGATATCAGTGAGGTTTTGGCGTTTCCGTTCGAACGGGCGTGATCAAGCGAGGGCGCCGAATGCCTCGCCCATGCGAACGGTTTTTCCCGCCACCTGGTCGCTGTTCCAAGTGACGGCTCCTTTGGGCATAACCATAATGACCGTGGAGCCAAGGCGGAACCGGCCCATCTCCTCGCCCTTGGCGAATTTGATGGCCTGCTCGCCTTCATATCGGCTTGAGGTAACCTGCTTGCTGCCGGGCACAACGACGCCTGCCCAGCGGGTTTCCACACTGCCAACGATCATGGCGCCAACCAGTACCAGGGCCATGGGGCCGGAAGCGGTGTCGAAGATGCAGACAACCCGCTCGTTGCGGGCGAACAGATTGGGGACATTCTCGGCAGTGACCGGATTCACCGAGAACAGTTTGCCGGGAACATGGATCATCTGTCTCAGGGTACCCGTCATTGGCATATGAACGCGGTGATAGTCCTTCGGCGACAGATAGAGTGTCGAGAACTCGCCATTGGCAAAGGGCGCGGTGGCCGCCTGCTCGCCGCCCAGCAGCTCACTCAGGCTGAAAGACTGGCCCTTGGCCTGGAAAATACGGTCTCCGGTGACCTGGCCCAGCTGGCTGATGGCGCCATCGACGGGGCTGACCAGGGTCTTCTCGCCGTCTGTCAGAGGGCGGATACCCGGTTTCAAAGCTCGGGTAAAGAAAGCGTTGAAGCTAGGGTAGGCTTCAGGGTCCGGCTCGGCGGCTTCGCTCATGTCGACACCGTAACGGCCGATAAACCATTTGATCGCCTGGTTCTTGAGCGCGGGGGAGCGGTCATTGTCGGCCAGACGGCCGGCCAGGTTGGAAACCCCCAGTTGCGGCGTGATGTACTGGCTAAGAACAAAAAGCTTGTCGAACATTCAATGGGATCCCTTGCACTCAAAGGCGCGAAGTTTACCAAAGACTGCCACCTGTATAGAAATTGTTTCACGGCGTCGCGGTTATGGCGTGGCCTTGCTATCATCAGGGCACCTTTTTACGCGACTGCTTCCGGCTCCGGCCGATAACCAAGAATATAAGGCGTGCTTAGTTACCATGTTACTGATCATCGGCGGGATTATTGTTCTGGCCAGCGTATTGACTGGCTTTGTTCTCC
>JAXHUV010000233.1:0-3539 GCA_034189445.1 Pseudomonadota bacterium | reverse complement strand
GTCCTGTTTCAGGGACTCCTCGGACAACTCGCAAGTCAGATAGGCCAGAACCTTGAACATGGCCGGGTCGGCATCGCCCCGGGTCAGGGTCCGTGCGACCTCGGCAGCTTTGGCCCACTCCTTCTCTTGCTGGTAAAGGTCGATCAGCTGCTGGGAGGAATGCCGCCCGTAATCCTTGTCGCCCATCAATTGGTGCAACAGCGCCTCGGCACGATCGAGCAGACCGGCATTGAGGTAGTCCCGGGCAAGTTCAAGGGTTACCTGTGGCGAGAAACGTTGCGGCAACTCCGGCCTGGCCAGCAGGTTCTGGTGGATCAATATGGCCCGGTCCGTTTCGCCCTTATTGCGGAAATGGCTACCAATGGAAAGGTGCAGACCGACCGTGTCCTTGTTTACCGCCAGGGACTGGACGAAATTGTCAACAGCCTGGTCGGAGTAGTTGGTGAAAAGGAACTGGAGGCGGTCCTTCACCGATTCCTCATCGGAAATTGTTTTGCCGGATCGACTGTCATTGCTTCCCAGCCGGCCCACAAGCCAGCCAACAGCCACTGCAACTGTCAGCAGCAGCCACTGAAGTACGATATCCATTAAAGAATCCGGTCGTTCTGGGCCCTGGATTTCTCCAATGCCTGCTCGGCGCGATCGAGTCGTTTCTGAAGGGTTCGCCGGGACACCGAAGTACGGACGGTGGACAGCATCGTCATCAGCACGCCAACGAGGGCACCGACAACGAATGCCATGATCATCCAGACGGCTACACCATGGGGTTGGGTTTCAAACAGCAGGAAGTTGAGGGAGACTGCCATTTGATTATTGAGCGAAAATACCAGCGCCAGCAGAACCAGGACCAAAACCAACAGAATAATGAGGATTTTCTGCAATCCTGCCATAGCAAGAGCACTCCCAAAGGGCTTAATGCCCGGATTATACGCGTTCCCTGAGCAGTTGTTAAAAGCCTTTCTTCAAACTGTCGTCGACCTGTTCTCTCAATTCCTTGCCGGGCTTGAAGTGCGGCACAAACTTGGCTGGCAGCTGGACAGCCTCACCGGTTTTCGGATTGCGCCCGGTACGCGCGGCCCGGTGGTGAAGGGAAAAACTGCCAAATCCCCGGATTTCTATTCGCTGACCATCGGCAAGCGACTGGGACATGTGCTCAATGATGGTTTTTACAGCCAGCTCGACATCTTTAACGGAGAGCTGGGTCTGTTTGGAAGCAATCAGCTCAACCAGTTCGGATTTCGTCATGAGGCGTTTTCCTCTTTCGTTTTTATTCGGCCATTGGTTACCGGATTCACATAACTACCCAGTTTAGCCAAACCAGAAAAAAACACAAAAAAAACGGGCCTTTAGCGCCCGCTTTTTTTCTTACCAACCGGAATCTCAGTCCTTGTTGGCGTTTTGCTGCTGCATCTGTTCCTTGATGAGATCACCAATGGTGGTCGCACCAGAAGAAGTTTCGGCAGTCTTGGTCCGTACATTTTCCAGTGCCTGCTTGTCGTCCTCAACGTCTTTGGACTTCACAGACAGGTTAATGATGCGGTTTTTACGGTCGATGCTGATGATCTTCGCTTCAACTTCTTCACCTTCCTTCAGCGCGTTGCGTGCATCTTCAACACGGTCACGGCTGATTTCAGAGGCTTTCAGTACCGCTTCAACTTCGTCGTTCAGGGCAATGGTAGCCGCCTTGGCATCAACTGCGGACACCGTTCCCTTAACAAGGGATCCTTTGTCGTTCAGCTGTACGAACTCGGCGAAAGGATCGCTCTCGAGCTGCTTGATACCCAAAGAGATACGTTCACGCTCCGGATCAACAGACAGGATAACAGTTTCAACTTCGTCACCCTTCTTGTATTCGCGAACCGCTTCTTCACCAGTCTCGTTCCAGCTGATGTCAGACAGGTGAACCAGACCGTCAATGCCGCCATCCAGACCGATGAAGATACCGAAGTCAGTGATTGACTTGATCTTACCGGAGATGCGGTCGCCCTTGTTGAAGTTGCTGGAGAAATCTTCCCATGGATTGGATACACACTGCTTGATACCCAGGGAAATACGACGGCGCTCTTCGTCGATATCCAGAATCATCACGTCTATTTCGTCGCCTACCTGGACAACCTTGGACGGATGGATGTTCTTGTTGGTCCAGTCCATTTCGGACACGTGAACCAGGCCTTCAACACCCTCTTCCAGCTCGGCAAAGCAGCCGTAGTCGGTCAGGTTGGTAACGCGCGCCTTGACTTTGGAATTTTCCGGGTAACGGCCCTTGATATCAACCCAGGGGTCTTCGCCAAGCTGCTTCAGGCCGAGGGAAACACGGTTGCGCTCACGGTCAAACTTCAGGACCTTGACATTGATTTCATCGCCAACATTAACGATTTCGCTCGGGTGCTTGATGCGCTTCCAGGCCATATCGGTAATGTGCAACAGGCCGTCAACACCGCCCAGATCCACGAACGCACCGTAGTCGGTCAGATTCTTGACGATACCCTTGATTTCCATACCCTCGGTCAGGGTTTCCAGCAGAGCTTCACGCTCGGCACTGTTCTCGGCTTCCAGAACGGCACGACGGGAAACGACTACGTTGTTACGCTTCTGATCGAGTTTGATAACCTTGAATTCGAGTTCTTTGTTCTCCAGGTGCGCGGTGTCGCGCACCGGACGAACGTCTACCAGCGAGCCAGGCAGGAAGGCACGGATACCAGCCAGATCGACGGTGAAACCACCCTTGACCTTACCGTTAATAACACCTTTAACCACTTCCTCGGCTTCGAAGGACTTCTCGAGTACCTTCCAGGCTTCTGCGCGCTTGGCTTTCTCACGGGACAGACGGGTTTCACCGAAGCCGTCTTCCACAGCATCGAGAGCTACATCGACAACGTCGCCAATAGCAACTTCCAACTCGCCTTTTTCGTTAAGGAACTGGGAGGCGGGGATAACGCCTTCGGACTTCAGCCCGGCGTTAACGGTGACCCAGTCGTTATCGACGTCAACAACGGTTCCCTGAACGATGGAACCCGGTTGCATGTCAATTTCTTTCAGGCTTTCTTCAAAAAGATCCGCAAAGCTCTCGCTCATTATGAGTCCTATATGATCAACGCAAGTGTGCTCCGTGCCGCCAGCAACACGGTCTGTTAATAAATTCCGGATCAAGCCTGTGGCTGGCAGATAACGCTACATCCGGCATTTCAACGACAAAAAGGTATAGTCAGGCCTGACCTGCCGCGGCCATACACCTGCCTAACACCTCTTCTATACTCAACCCCGTAGAATCAATGACTTGCGCACCACCTGCGGGCTTGAGAGGGGCTGCGGAACGGTTCATATCCCGTTCATCACGAACCCGTATCTCCTCTAAAAGGGCGTCAATATTAACATCGACACCTGCTTCCTTCAACTGGTTAAAACGTCGCCGGGCCCGTTCCTCGGCACTGGCCGTGAGGAAGATTTTCACCGACGCATCCGGGAATACCACCGTGCCCATGTCGCGACCATCGGCGACCAGGCCCGGCACCCGCCGGAAGTCGCGCTGGCGCTGCAAC
>JAXHUV010000232.1:0-3540 GCA_034189445.1 Pseudomonadota bacterium | reverse complement strand
GGGGCATCCGTCAGTGGCGGAATTGCTTGTCGATTTCTTCCAGAATCGCCGGATCATCAATGGTGCTGGGCACCGAGTATTCCTCGCCATCGGCAATCTGCCGGATCACCCGTCTCAGGATCTTGCCGGAGCGGGTCTTGGGCAGTCGATCCACCACCAGGGCGCGCCGGAAACAGGCGATGGCACCGATCTTGTCGCGAACCATCTCCACCAGTTCGTCTTCCAGTTCGTCATGGTCGATGGTCGCGCCATCTTTTATGAGAACCAGACCGATTGGGATCTGTCCCTTCATTTCATCATGAGCACCTACCACGCAGCACTCGGCCACAGCGGGATGGGAAGCCACCACTTCTTCCATTTCGCCGGTGGAAAGGCGGTGGCCCGCGACGTTGATGACATCGTCGGTACGACCCATAACGAACACGTAGCCGTCATCGTCAATGAAGCCGCCGTCGCCGGAACTGTAGAACCCCGGAATGGGCTCCAGATAGGTTTTCCGGAAGCGCTCGTCGTCGCCCCAGACCGTCGTCATGCAGCCTGGCGGCAGTGGCAGTTTCACGGCAATCTGGCCCTGCACGCCCGCAGGCATCTGGCTGCCGTTCATGTCCACCACCTGAACATTGTACCCGGGAGAGGGCACGGTCGCCGAACCTGGTTTGGTGGCCATCATTTCGAGCCCAACCGGGTTACAGCAAATGGCCCAGCCGGTTTCCGTCTGCCACCAGTGGTCCAGAACCGGCAGGGCGGTATGCTCCTTCAGCCATTCATAGGTGGCCGGATCCAGGCGCTCGCCGGCGAGGAAAAGGCGTTTCAGTGAGCTGATGTCATAGCGTGACAGTTGATCCGCTTCCGGGTCTTCCTTGCGGATGGCGCGGAAGGCCGTCGGGGCGGTGAACAGCATGTTGACCTTGTGGTCCTGAACCACCCGCCAGAAAGCACCCGCATCCGGCGTTTTCACCGGCTTGCCTTCGTACATGACGGTGGTGCAACCGGCAAACAGCGGGGCATAAACGATGTAGCTGTGACCCACAACCCAGCCAACGTCGGAGGCGGTCCAGAAAACATCGCCGGGTTTGGCGTTGTAGACCAGCTCCATGCTGTAGTTCAGCGCAACCGCGTGACCACCATTATCACGCACCACGCCCTTGGGTTTACCGGTAGTGCCGGAAGTGTAAAGAATATAGAGTGGATCCGTTGACTTGACGGGCACCGGGTCGGTCGGCGCTGCCGTCTTCATCAACTCATTCCAGTCATGGTCACGGCCAGGCTGAAGGTCAGCCTTCGCCTGGGGGCGCTGATAAACAATGCAGGTTTCCGGTTTGTGGCTGGCTTGATTGATGGCCTTGTCGACCAGAGGCTTGTACTCAATCAGCCTGGTGACTTCTATACCACAGGAAGCGGTAATCAGTGCCCTGGGTTTGGCATCGTCGATGCGCACGGCCAGTTCGTGAGCGGCAAATCCGCCAAAGACCACGGAGTGAATGGCACCGATCCGGGCACAGCCCAGCATCGCAACAATGGCTTCCGGGATCATCGGCATGTAGATGATCACCCGGTCACCCTTGGCTATGCCACGCTCTTTGAGGGCGCCAGCGAACCGGGAAACCTCTTCGGTGAGTTCGTTGTAGGTATAGGAGCGCTGTGTGTCGGTTACCGGGGAATCGTAGATCAGCGCTTTCTGTTCGCCGCGGCCTGCCCGGATGTTGGCATCCAGGGCGACATCGCAGGTGTTCAGGGTGCCGTCGGGAAACCACTCCCCATGGCCATTGTCGGTTGCCTGCCAGATGGTTTTCGGTGGTTCAATCCAGTCAATTTTTTCCGCCTGTTCGCGCCAGAAGTCGTCCGGTTTGTCTATCGACCGCCGGAACTCTGAGTGGTAGTTCATAAATCCCACCTCAATCGTGCCTGTTGTTTCCGTATGCTTCCTGACAACTTTAGGCCGTTTGAAATCATGGGCCAGTAGACCATTGGCTTAGTCCGGCGGCTTTAGGGGCCACTTTCTTCCGCAGATTTGATTGAAGTCACCTTTGCTGTCATCTCGCCGCGAGCAACACGGGCAGAAACGGTGTCGCCCGGGTCGACTTCCGATACGTCCCGGATAATCTTCCCTTGGCTGTCGCGGACAATGGCGTAACCCCGGCCCAGCGTCGCCAGAGGGCTGACCACATTCAGGGTCTGTGCCGCGTGCTCGAGGTTGTCCCGGCGCTGTCTCAGGTTCTGCCGGATAACAGAAGTCAGTTGCTCGCTCACGCGCCGAAGGGCTTCCTGGCTGTCCGAAACCTGGCGGCGGGGTGATTGCATGACCAGTCTCTGGCGCAGGTGATCATTGCGTACGCCAACAGTCGTCAGGCGCTGCCGGATAGCCTTCTGAAGCCGCAACTCCAGTTCATCCATGCGTTGGGCTTTCTCCAGAAGCTCCCTTCTGGGGTCCCGTAACCGCGCGCCCAGATGTCCGAGCTGCGTTCCCAGGCGCTTGAGAGCAAGGCTCATGGCGTTGGAAAGACGGAATTCCCTGTCCCGGAGTTGCCTGAGCCAGTCAGACTGATCCGGTGAAATCTTTTCCGCCGCAGCCGAGGGTGTCGGCGCCCGAAGGTCAGCCACGAAATCGGCAATGGTGACATCCACTTCGTGGCCAACCGCGCTGACGGTGGGAATCCGGCAAGCGGCAATGGCTCTGGCTACCGCTTCCTCATTGAAGCACCAGAGATCTTCGAGGGAACCACCGCCACGACCGATGATCAGCACGTCGGCAACACCGTGGTTCTGGGCGGCTTCGATGGCACCGACAATGTCGGCGGTGGCCGGCTTGCCCTGAACGGCAGTGGGGTAGAGTGTCACCGGAATTGCAGGGCAACGCCGGGCAAGAACCGTCAGTATGTCGTGGATTGCCGCACCGGTAGGTGAGGTCACCACTCCGATGTGTCGGGGCAGTGAGGGCAATGGTTTTTTCCGAGCCTGGTCAAACAGCCCCTCGGCCAGCAGTTTGCGCTTGAGCTCATCAAAGGCCTGCTGCAGAGCGCCGAGCCCCGCCGGTTCGATATGCTCCACGATAATCTGGAAGTCGCCCCGGTTCTCGTAAAGCGTTACCTTGCCGCGAATTCGCACCTGATCACCCTCTTTGGGTGGCGTGCGGATGCGCTGGTTGATACCCCGGAACATGGCGCAGCGGACCTGGCATTTGCGGTCTTTCAGGGAAAAGTACCAGTGGCCGGAGGAGGGGCGTGAAAACCCGGAGAGTTCGCCTTCCACCCATACCTGCATGAAGCTGGACTCCAGCAGATGCCTCGCCTGGTGGTTCAGCTCACTGACACTGAGTGCCCGGGGTCGGGTGTCCTGAAAATGTGGCGTCGCCGGTTCTGATCCATCGTTATACATACGCAATAGCCGAAAAAAGAGAGGGTAAAGTAGCGAAATTTCAAAAAGATGCAATCCAACCTTGGAAACGGGCCAGTTTACTGTCCCCGAGAGCCCCATTATAATAAGTCGATTAAGGATTTTGCTTTGTCGTACCAGCGCGGGTGCGGCACGGAAATTCCCAAC
>JAXHUV010000231.1:0-3551 GCA_034189445.1 Pseudomonadota bacterium | reverse complement strand
TGGGCGTTGGGCTTTCGACCTTGAACAAATGGGTGACCGTGCACCGCGACACGGATGTAGTCTCGCCCGAGGACCTCGAGCTTGCGCGGGAGAACGAACGGCTTCGGCGTGAGAACCGCATTCTCAAGGAGGAAAGGGAAATCTTAAAAAAAGCAACGCAGTTCTTCGCGGGCCAAAAGCCATGAGGTGTAAGCGGTGCGTCGCTCCCATACTTACGGCATAGCGGCTGATCTGCGATTCAGAGGCTTCTTTGATTTGTGGGGAGTTTCTCGATGGGAGCTACAAGCGAGTTTCTGGCAAGGGTTCCGCGTCGGACGGATGGAAAACGGAATTGGCCGCCGGAGCTGAAGGCGCGGATCGTGGCTGAGACGTTGATCGAAGGCGAGACGGTCAACGCGGTCGCGAAGCGATATGAGCTGATCCCCAGCACGGTGTCTGACTGGCGGCGGATGGCGCGGCAAGGCAAGCTGGTTTTGCCCAATTTGGATGGTATGGACTTTGTACCAGTTGAGATCGAGGCGGCTGTCCCTGTCGCTCAACCAGTGTCCACCACATCCTCCAGCACGATTGATGTGATCAGAGGCGATGTCATCGTTCGCCTCGATGCTGCAACGGCAGCGACCCGGGTGGCCGAGATCGCCTGGGCTTTGACACCGTGATCACGCCATCCCACAAGGTCCGTATTTTTGTAGCCAGTGATCCGGTGGACTTCCGCAAGGGCCATGACGGGCTGGCCGCCTTGGTGCAAAGCCAATTGCGCCAAAAGCCTTTTGATGGGGCGGTCTATGTCTTCCGGGCCAAGCGGGCGGATCGGCTCAAATTGATCTATTGGGACGGCAGCGGCCTGGTAATGGCTTACAAGCGGCTGGAGGATAACAGCTTCAAATGGCCCGCGATCAAGAACGGTGTGATGCGCCTGGAACCGGCCCAGTTTGAGGCGCTATTTGCAGGTTTGGATTGGCGGCGGGTACGGCCTCTGGAGGTCGCTGCTCCTTCTGCGGCGGAGTGACTCACGGCCGCGTTCGCGCGGGTCATGATGCCCTTGTTTTGGTATGGCAACGGGCATGACCGTGCCTGATGATTTGCCCAATGATATTGCCGAGTTGAAGGCGATCATCCGTGCGCAGCGGGATCAGAATGCGCGGCTGGAGGCCCTGGTCGCCTCCTTCAAGAAGGCACTGTTCGGGGCCAAATCCGAGAAGGTTGACCCGGCCCAATATGAGCTGGAACTCGAAGATATCGAGACCGCCATCGCACAGGTCGAAGCCGAGATCGACGCTGACGAGCGGACTGCCCCCGTGCGGCCACAAAAGCCGCGTCAGACCAATCGTGGATCACTGCCCAAGCATCTGGAACGGGTGGACGTGGTCATTGAACCTGAGTTGTCCTGCGGATGCGGGGCCGAACGTCATGTTATTGGCGAAGATGTCAGCGAACGACTGGATATCATCCCCGCCCAGTTCCGGGTGATTGTTATACGCCGCCCAAAATATGCTTGCCGGTCCTGTGAGGGCGGGATCACTCAAGCTCCGGCACCCGCCCACATCATCGCAGGTGGCATGCCAACCGAGGCCACGCTGGCGCATGTGCTCGTCTCCAAATATGCGGATCACTTGCCGCTTTATCGACAAGCCCAGATTTACAGCCGTCAGGGGATTAATCTGGATCGCTCGACCCTGGCCGCTTGGGTGGGCAAGTCAGCGTTCGAATTGACCCCGGTCTATGAGGCGCTGATCGCCGATCTGAAGCGCTCCACCAAGCTCTTCATGGACGAGACACCCGCACCGGTTCTGGCACCGGGACAAAAGCGTACCAAAACAGGTTACTTCTGGGCGCTGGCCCGCGATGATCGGCCATGGAGCGGTGAGGACCCGCCCGGTGTGGCCTTTACCTACGCGCCGGGGCGCTCTGGCCAGCATGCGGATAACATCTTGAGCGGCTTCGGCGGCACGCTGCAGGTCGATGGCTACGCTGGCTACAACCGCCTGCTCAAACGTCCGGCGCAGGATGTGACACTGGCCTATTGCTGGGCGCATGCTCGCCGCAAATTGCACGATGTCACCCAATCTGGCGCAGCCCCGATCGCGCAGGAAGGCTTGGCTCAAATCCAGGCGCTCTATCGCATCGAAAAAGATCTGCGCGGCCTGAGCGCCGATCAACGCTGTGCTGCACGGCAGGAACGCTCAAAACCCATCATCGACGCTTTCGAGCTTTGGTTTGCCCAAAGCCGCGCCCGCGTCTCTTCAAAATCACCGACAGGGGAAGCCCTGAAATATATCGCCAAATACTGGGACGGGTTGATCCTGTTCCTTGAAGATGGCCGCATCGAAGTCGACAATAATCCTGTCGAGCGCACGATCCGCCCCATCGCCCTCAACCGCAAAAACGCGCTCTTCGCTGGTCACGATGCAGGTGCACAAAATTGGGCCGTCATCGCGTCCCTGATCGAGACCTGCAAACTCAACGGAATCGAACCTCACGGCTATCTGTCCGGTGTCATGACAGCCATTGCTGGCGGGCACAAACAAACGGACATCAAAGAGTTGCTGCCATGGAACTACGCCAAACCCGTGTGAACGGCGCACCGCTTACAAATGCCTTTGCCTCACAGAGAAACTCTACTCAGCTGCCATTGAGCGTTTTTGAAGCAGAGGTTTCAGGTAATGGCCCGTGTGACTTTCTGGAATCTCGACAATTTTTTGCGGCGGACCCTCAGCAACGATGCGCCCCCCGCCATCACCGCCCTCAGGGCCGATGTCAATAATATGATCAGCGGTCTTAACCACATCAAGGTTATGCTCAATCACAACGACAGAGTTGCCTTGATCGACAAGTTCGTGCAGCACTTCCAACAACTTACGCACATCTTCAAAATGCAAGCCAGTGGTCGGTTCGTCCAAGATATAGAGGGTTCGACCCGTGGAGCGTTTACTCAATTCCTTGGAAAGCTTAACGCGCTGCGCCTCCCCTCCGGACAGTGTTGTCGCCTGTTGCCCCACCTTGATGTAGCCAAGCCCCACGCGCATTAACGCATCCATTTTTTCACGAATAAATGGCACCGCTTGGAAAAAGCCTTGGGCATCCTCCACGGTCATGTCCAACACATCCGCGATGGATTTTCCCTTGAACTTAATCTCTAGCGTTTCGCGATTATATCGTTGGCCCTTACAGGTTTCGCACTCCACATAAACATCTGGCAGGAAATGCATTTCAATCTTAATGACCCCATCACCCTGACAGGCCTCACACCGGCCACCTTTTACGTTGAAGGAAAAGCGGCCGGGTTTATAGCCACGCGCTTTGGCCTCGGGCAGGCCCGAGAACCAGTCCCGAATGGGCGTAAATGCACCGGTGTAGGTGGCAGGGTTTGAACGTGGCGTGCGTCCAATCGGACGTTGGTCGATATCGATGACCTTATCCAGATGCTCCAACCCTTTGATCGTCTCACAAGGTGCAGGCGTCTGCCGTGCGCCGTTCAACTTCATTGACGCCGTCTTAAACAGCGTCTCGATGGTCAGCGTGGATTTCCCGCCCCCCGACACACCGGTCAC
>JAXHUV010000230.1:0-3584 GCA_034189445.1 Pseudomonadota bacterium | reverse complement strand
CCCACTACCTGCCGGCCTACGCCGGCAACCTGGACATCATGACCTCCGCCGCGCTGGGCACCGCCGAGCGCATCGCCGAATCGCTGGTCAAGTGAGGAGACTGAATCATGACTTATAACCCCGGCAAGAAACTGTACATCTCCGACGTGACCCTGCGCGACGGCAGCCACGCCATTCGCCACCAATACTCCATCAAGAACGTGCAGGACATCGCACGGGCGCTGGACAAGGCCAAAGTCGATTCCATCGAAGTCGCCCACGGTGACGGCCTGCAGGGTTCCAGCTTCAACTACGGCTTCGGTGCCCACACCGACCTGGAGTGGATCGAAGCGGTGGCCGAAGTGATCGAACACGCCAAGATTGCCACCCTGCTGCTGCCCGGAATCGGTACCGTCCATGACCTGGACAACGCCTACAACGCCGGTGCACGAATCGTACGGGTCGCCACCCACTGCACCGAGGCGGATGTTTCAAAACAACACATCGAACACGCCCGCAAGCTGGGTATGGACACCGTCGGGTTTCTGATGATGAGTCACATGCAGACCCCGCAGGGCCTGGCCGAGCAAGCCAAGCTGATGGAAGACTACGGCGCCACCTGCCTCTACGTGGTCGACTCCGGCGGCGCCATGAACATGAACGACATCCGGGATCGCTTCCGGGCCCTGAAAGACGTGCTGAAACCGGAAACCGAAACCGGTATTCACGCCCACCACAACCTTGCCCTGGGTGTGGCCAACTCCATCGTTGCCGTGGAAGAGGGCTGTGATCGTGTCGATGCGTCTCTGGCCGGCATGGGTGCCGGTGCCGGCAACGCGCCGCTGGAAGTGTGCATGGCCGCTTTCGACAAGATGGGTTGGGAGCATGGCACCGATGTGTACGCCCTGATGGACGCTGCTGACGATATCGTCCGTCCGCTGCAGGATCGCCCGGTACGGGTGGATCGTGAAACCCTGGCTCTTGGCTATGCCGGTGTCTACTCCAGCTTCCTTCGCCACTCAGAAGTGGCGGCGCAGAAGTATGGCCTGAAAACCGTGGATATTCTCGTTGAACTGGGTAAACGCCGCATGGTGGGTGGTCAGGAAGACATGATTGTCGACGTGGCGCTGGATCTGTTGGCTGCCCAAAAGGAGCAGAACGCATGAGCAAGACACTAAGTCGCGAGCAGATGCTGGCCCTGGCCGAGCACGTGGAAGACGCCGAATTGCAGGCCCACGACATTACCAAGGTCACCAATGACTATCCCGACATGACCTTTGAGGATGCCTACGACGTACAGTGGGAGATCCGCCGCCGCAAGGAAGAGCGCGGTAACAAGATCGTGGGTATGAAGATGGGCCTGACTTCCTGGGCCAAAATGGCCCAGATGGGCGTGGAGACCCCGGTCTACGGATTCCTCGCTGATTATTTCAGCGTGCCGGATGGTGGGGTGGTCAATACCAAAGAGCTGATTCACCCGAAAATCGAAGCCGAGATTGCTTTTGTCACCAAGGCGCCCCTCAGCGGCCCCGGGTGTCACATAGGCCAGGTGCTGGCAGCGACCGACTTCGTCATACCGGCCATTGAAGTAATTGATTCGCGCTACGAGAACTTCAAGTTCGATCTGGTGAGTGTGGTAACGGATAACGCCTCCTCCACCCGTTTCATTACCGGTGGCCAGATGGCGGATGTGGCGGACGTCGACCTGAAAACCCTGGGTGTGGTGGTCGAAAAGAACGGTGAGGTTGTGGATGTAGGGGCTGGCGCGGCCGTGCTGGGTCACCCTGCCTCCAGCGTCGCCATGCTGGCAAATCTGCTGGCGGAGCGGGGCGAACATATCCCGGCCGGAACCTTCATCATGACGGGTGGCATCACGGCCGCGATTACCGTGGAACCCGGCGACAACATTACTGCCCGTTACCAGGGGCTGGGTGCGGTGTCCGTGCGGTTTGAATAAGGAGCTTATTATGCCTGTTGCCCAAATCAACATCCTGGAAGGTCGGTCGGATGAGCAGAAGGAAACGCTGATCAGAGAAGTCAGTGAAGCAATTTCACGCTCATTAGGCGCGCCGGTGGAAAACGTAAGGATCATTATCACGGAGATGCCCAAGCAACACTTCGGTATTGGCGGGCAGTCGGCAAAAAAACGGGGTCGCTAAGTCCTGACATTTGCTGTGGGATTGTATTCGGAGAGTAAACGTAAGCAGGCTTCCGGTGATATTTGCATCCTGTGACGATGGAAAGTTCAATCCGGGGAACAGGCCTGCTGCAGATATCGACAGCAGGGCACAGTTAAGTCATTCATGGTTGACTGTGCCCGGCTTGGCCCAAATTGCCCGGCTGGATGACTCGACACAAACCCTATGTTTGCCGAATGTCGCGTTTGGCTTGGGCTTTTGTCTTTTATAAAGAATGGTCAGTAACGCAATGAGTAATACTAAACCGACGGTCTGTGGCTTTGGATGGTTGAATTAATCATGGCGGACGGTAATCAGAAACCGCTTGTTCAGTCAGGGCTGTTGCTAACTGAAGCCGCCGGATTGCACCTGCTGGAAGTAGCTGTAGCTAAGGCGGAAGAGCTGGGCATTAAAGCCACAGTTGCCGTAGTGGATCCGTCCGGTCGTCTGTTGGCATTCGTAAAAATGGCGGGCTCTTTCCTGGTATCTTCCGAGCTTGCGAGAAAAAAAGCGGTCACCGCTGCTGGCATGGGCATGGATACCGTGGAACTGGAAACTGTGCTTAATGCTGAGCCGCCGCGTGTTCTGTCGGGGCTGACCAGGTCTGAAAACTTCACGGTGATTGGTGGCGGTGTGCCGTTGGTCCGTGACAACCACATAGTTGGCGGTATTGGAGTCTCTGGCGGTAGCGAGGAGCAGGATATTGAATGTGCTCAGGCGGCGGCCCGGCTTATCTGCACTTAAGCCCGCTGACTGGCCGTCGATTATGACGTCAAGGATTCCGCATAGCACCCTTTCCAGGGCATAGGCGCACCGCAAATTTACCCGATTTGAACACGTTTCCGGGCTATACTCGGGATGAGAAAGGCTATACTGAGTATCCTGTTTACGCTGGCGTGTAACGTCAATTTACACTTAACACTACTTAGCACTAAGGAGACACCATAATGAAACTCTACTATACACCTGGGGCCTGTTCGCTGGCCGTGCACATAACGCTGCAAGAGACCGGCTTAGACTTTGAACTCGAAAAAGTGGATCTGGCCACGCACAGGACGGAATCCGATATCGATTTCAGCACCATCAATCCCAAGAACTATGTGCCCGCGTTGGAACTTGATGATGGCGAGGTGCTGACCGAAGTACCTGCAATCTTGCTTTATCTGGCAGACCGCGCCGACAAGAATCTGGCGCCACCTGAGGGCAGCATGGAGCGCTATCGCTTTTACTCCTGGCTTAATTTCATCACAGCGGAGCTGCACAAATCCTTTGGTCCTCTGATCAACCCAAACACACCCGATGAATGGAAAACCCAGGTCAAACAGATGCTGGCAAAGCGTTTTGACCTGGTGGCGGCACAGCTGGCGTCTGTCAGTCTCTCTGGTAGGTCGCTGATGTATGCTCGGAACAAGGAAGGTCCCAGCACAG
>JAXHUV010000023.1:7709-18701 GCA_034189445.1 Pseudomonadota bacterium | reverse complement strand
CTCAAATATGACTTTATTCTGTTTCAAAAAGTCACGATATCCAAAGACCCTATTAACTTCGCTGATATTATCATCTTGCGTGTGTGTGTGTGTGTGTGTGTGTGTGTGTGTGTGTGTGTGTGTGTGTGTGTGTGTGTGTGTGTGTGTGTGTGTGTGGCCAGTATGATCAGGGGCTGCTTGAGGTCTTCGTCGACCAAGGCTTTGGCCGCTTCGATGGCCAGCGGGAAAAAGCCTTTCATATCGCAGGTGCCCAGCCCGTACCAGCGGTTGTCCCGCTCGGTCAGGGTAAATGGGTCGCTCTGCCAGCGTTTGTCATCAAAGGGCACAGTGTCGGTGTGGCCGGACAGCACAAGACCGCCCGGGCCGCTGCCCAGGGTTGCGATCAGGTTGAATTTTCCGGGCATGCCGGGCACTTCCAGAATTTCCACGGCAAACCCCAGGGCTTCCAGCCACTCCGCCAGTGTCCGCACCACCGGCTCGTTGCTGTGATCCCACTTCGCCGATGCACTGCTGATGGACGGCAGGGAGATCAGGCGGGCAAGCATGTCACGAATACCCGGCACCGCTGCGGATTTGCTATCGGACTGCGACATAGGTTCCTCTCGGATTGCCACTGGAATCATTGTGCGCGGCCACGACGCCACACTTCAAAGTTGGTAATCGCCCGAATCAACATCGGATAGGCGACTTCACCACCGGCAATGACGCGGGCCACTTCCAGCTCGCGTTCGTTGACGCTCACCAGACGCCCCTCCACCACGTTCTCGTTGGAGAGGGTTACCCGAACCTGCCGGTCAATCCATTGTCCGGCGGTCTCAAGATTCGCCGGATACCAGCTCTTGGCCTCCGGACCCTCCCTTGGCACCACCGGTTCAACCGCCACCTCCGGTGTTTCCTGAATAACAGGCTCAGCTTCGCTCAGATAGACATCCGGCACGCCTGCACCATTGTAATGAACTGGCCAGCTCAGGCCCTCGACATCGTTTTCACCCGTTCTGACGGGAATACCGAACAGTGGCTGATCCGGCTGCAGGCTCACAGTAAGCTCCCCGCCCTCAAGCAGCCACTGCCGGTACAGCGCTTTCAACTGGTTGCTGGCCGCCAGGCCCCGGGCTGCAAGTCCGGTGGCCAGAGCCCCCACCGCGCGGCCGGCCCATGCGGTGGTTTCGATCCCGGCTTCGCGGGCACAGTAGGCGGCAACGCGGCGCATCAGGCCGCCATCGCGCAGGGTCAGACTCAGCGGCTCGGCTCCACTCGAAACGGACAATTCTGAATCCTGAATCCGGATTCGGGCATCAGACCAGTTCAGTTCAAGACTGCCAGTGCTGATGGTATTCAGCTCGGCATGCAGATTTCCCGGGGTCTGGCGCACGAAGCCGTCTCCGGCGAGCGCTGTGATACCCATCCGGATCAGATCTCCACTCCCCAGTTGCTGGCGGGGGTCCGGCGCACAGGGAAGGACCAACAACGCCCGATCACCATCGCTGTTGGCGCCCTCTGCGGTGACCCAGTTCCGAAGCATGGTCGGGTCCAGGGTCAGGCCAAGGCCATCGAGCCGCAAGGTCCACCGGGCCGGTAGCCCGGCCGGGTTGAACAGGACAGACAGCAAGCTGACCGGTGAGCCGGTATCAAGCTCCACCCGGGCCATGTCCAGAGGCTGGGTAAGCTCAAAATCCTGCCAACTGGCGTCGTTGAGAACCAACCGACCCTCAAAGCCGGAACGGATGCCGCCCCGATGCAGCACGCCATAGGGTTCCAGTGCCTGCCTTGCTTCGGCCATGCGCTGGTCCGCCAGCCACCAGACACCTGCCTTGAACGCAGCAAAGCCGATTAGAACCAGTATTACCAGCGTCGCGAGCAGGCGTTTCATCCGGAGACTCCTTGTCGGGTGCCGTCAGTTACGGGAAATCAGGGTGCCGACACCCTCATCGGTGAAGATCTCCAGCAGGCACGCGTGAGCGACCCTGCCATCGATGATGTGGGACGTACGGACGCCATTCTCCACCGCACTCAGGGCACACCGGATCTTGGGCAGCATGCCGCCATGAATGGTGCCGTCCTCGATAAGATCGTTGACCTGCTTGGCCGTGAGTCCGGTGAGCACCTTGTCGTCCTTGCTCTTCAGCCCGGACACGTTGGTCAGCAGAATCAGCTTTTCGGCTTTCATGGCCTCGGCCACCTTGCCCGCCACCAGATCGGCATTGATGTTGTAGGAGGCGCCATCGGGCCCGACACCAATGGGTGCGATCACGGGAATCAGATTGCTACGGGTGAGCATGTCAATCACGTCCACATTCACACTGGCGACCTCGCCAACATGGCCGATGTCGATGATTTCAGGCCGCTCGAGATCGGCGGAACGGTTGACCACCTCCAGCTTGCGGGCCCGGATCAGATTGGCGTCTTTGCCGGTGAGGCCTACCGCCATGCCACCGTGAGAGTTGATAAGCGAGACAATTTCCTTGTTGACCTGGCCACCGAGGACCATCTCCACCACGTCCATGGTTTCGGAATCGGTAACCCGCATGCCATTAACGAACCGGGACTGGATGTTCAGGCGTTCCAGCAACTCTCCGATCTGGGGGCCACCGCCGTGCACAACGATCGGGTTGATGCCCACGAGTTTCATGAGCACCACATCACGGGCGAAACTGCTTTTCAGCTCCTCGTTCTCCATGGCGTTACCGCCATATTTGATAACCACGGTCTTGCCGGTAAATCTCTGAATATAAGGCAAGCCCCGGCTCAGTACCGAAGCCACCTGCATTGCTGTTTCACGATCCAGCGCCATGTTTTCGCCTTGTTAATCCTGAGTTAATACGTGTCTGTAAATCGCTGCTGGCAGCCTGTCGGACTTAAGGCTAATCTACTGCGCCGGTGGGCTTACGGATCAGAAATCCGCCACCAGATCCGGCGCCGCCTTCTTCAACTGGTCCCGGAACACCGACTTGATACGTTCCAGCGCTTGCTCGGTTTCCGCCTCAAAGCGCAGAACCAGCGCGGGTGTGGTGTTCGATGCCCGGCACAGCCCCCAGCCATCGGCGTAGTCCACGCGGATGCCATCAATCGTGCTGATGTTGCCGTCACCGAAGTCGCCGGCCTCGCCGAGGCGTGTAATAATGTCGAACTTGGAGCTTTCGGTCACTTCGACATTCAGCTCCGGTGTGCTGATATCTTCCGGAAAGTCCTCGAAGACTTCATCACTATGCCGGTCTTCGATGCCCAGAATCTCCAGCAGGCGCGCCGCCGAGTACAGACCATCATCAAAACCGTACCAACGCTCGCCAAAGAAAATATGGCCGCTCATTTCCCCGGCCAGGAGCGCGCCGGTCTCTTTCATTTTCGCTTTCATCAATGAGTGGCCGGTTTTCCACATGATGGGCCTGCCACCGGCTTCGGATATCACTCCGGCCAGCCTGCGGCTGCATTTCACGTCGTAGAGAACGTCGGCACCGGGATTCCGGGACACCAGATCCCGGGCGAACAGCATCATCAGGCGATCAGGCCAGATGATCTTGCCGGAATTGGTCACCACGCCCAGTCGATCGCCATCGCCATCAAAGGCCAAGCCAATGTCGGCCCCTTCCGATTCAACCCGGGCAATCAGATCGGCAAGATTTGCCGGCTTGCCGGGATCGGGATGGTGATTCGGGAAGTCACCATCCACATCGCAGTACAACGGAATCACCTCACAGCCCAATTCCTCGACGAGCATGGGCGCGAGTTCACCGGCAATGCCATTGCCGGCATCAACCACTACCTTAAGCGGTGCCGCTACCGCAATATCGCCAACAATCCGGTCCAGATAGGCACGGCGGACATCCTCGGTGCTCTGGCTGCCCCGACCGCTGGCAAAATCACCGGTCTGAATGCGCTGATACAGCCTCTGAATGGCCTCCCCCGAGAGGGTTTCCCCACCCAACATGATTTTCAGGCCGTTGTAGTTGGCCGGGTTATGGCTGCCGGTCACCATAACGCCGGAACCGGTGCCGAGTTCATGGGTGGCAAAATAGAGTACCGGCGTGGGCACGGCACCGACATGAATCACCTTGCAACCGGTCGCCATTACCCCGCGTGCCAGGGCATCCGCCAGATCCGGGCTGGAGTGGCGGCCGTCATAACCAATGCAGAGGCTGTCGACACCTCGCTCCAGGGCCTCGGAACCAATGGCCCGGCCGATCACCTCCACGCCCTCGGCGGTCAGGGTCTCGTCAACGATGCCCCGAATGTCATAGGCCCGGAAAATATCCCGGGAAAGCTCCACCTGAGGCAGGGCCACCTCTTCCACATCCGGAGTATCACCCGACCCAAAGACCCTATCGTCGCCGCTGCCAAAGCCGAGAACGTCCTCATCGCCATCAAGCATGTCGATGTCGGGCATGTCCTTGTCCTGGAACAGGGGCTCATCGCTGCCCTTGGCCGCACCTGCGCCAGACTGTCCGGCACCGGCCTGCCTGGGTTTTGCCGTCTCTCCGGCCTTGACGACCCGCTTGTCGACAACCTGGGACAACCGGTACAGCACCTCGCCGGTTGACGCCACCATATCCCAGCGGAAGGTCGGCAGTTTCACCCGCTCTCCGCCAAACACCTTGTGAGCCCACTGGATCAGGGCCGTCACATCCTGGCGCAGACCTTTCTGGGCTCCGCCAAGCAAGACCCAGACAATGATCGCCGCGATCAGCGCGGGAACCCCAACCAGAAGGGCAATCATCACCGTATCCACCGGCGCGGCGGGAGATCTGGCAGGAGTGTAGGTCACCGTCCAGTCAGGGTTGGTGAGTCTCCGGGACTCAGCACTCCCGGAGCCACTGCCGTTACTGACCACCGTCCGGGATGAGCCGGACACAGTCTGCACCAGAGCCAGCTGCCCCCCGAGACTGGAGTTGACCACTTGCAGCAACGGCTGGACCTGGCCGGAGTCGAAGATGATCAGCAGGCTTCCGATGACCGCGTTGCTTGTGGGGTTACGCACCGGGGCCGCCATCTGGACAAACCAGTGGTTATCCCGGGGAAAGGCATCGGGAAACAGTCGTTGGCCGGTTTCAGCGCGCCGGACCAGTTCAAGACCCGAGAACCCCAACAGCCCGCCATTGCTTGAGGTGCGTGGAATGTCACGGTAGGGAAACAGATGGACCGCCTCAATGCCAGGCAATGAGTCCGCCAGTTGTACCTCGGTGGCCGGTATCTCGTTCCGGCTGTTAAGCGCCTGAATCACGTGCGGCTGGGTGGCCAGACCATTGACGCTTTTCTGGAGCTGGTCAAAATACTGGTTAAGGCGAAGCGCTGCGGCATCGGCTTCCAGAGCTTTCAATGACCCGAAGCGCTCCCCTGCCGAAGGCTGAACCACCAGAAAATGAAGCAATGCAACGGCAATCACGCCCGCCAGAACCACGACCAGTGACTGGTTCACCGCCACGGAATTGAGCCGCTTGAGTTTGGGGCCCGAGACGCTGGTCTTTTCCTTTTTTACCGTCCTCCTTGCCCTTGCCGGCTTATCATCAACGGGCGTGTCGGCATCCTTCCTTTTACCCAGTTTCATAGTCCATCCTGCCGTTGTCATTTATCGCCCTGGACAAGCAGTTACCCGCCAGGAAATTACCTCAAAGTATAGATGCCGTCGCACGGTTCTGCGTGGTCGGCCTTCTACCGCGTGCCGGTGGAACCGAAGCCGCCGTCACCGCGGGCACTGGTATCAAATTCCGAAACCACCTCAAAATCGGCCTGGACAACGGGAACCAGCACCAACTGGGCCAGGCGCTCACCCACGTCCAGGGTAAAGCTGGTGCGCCCGCGATTCCAGCAGGACACCATCAGTTCACCCTGGTAATCGGAATCGATCAACCCCACCAGATTGCCGAGCACAATGCCGTGTTTGTGGCCGAGCCCGCTTCGGGGCAGGATCATGGCCGCCAGTGACGGGTCGGCAATGTGAATCGACAATCCGGTCCGGACCAGCTGGGTATCACCCGGCTCCAGAGTCAGCGGCTGATTCAGGCAGGCCCGAAGATCAAGGCCGGCAGCGCCTTCGGTGGCATATTCGGGAAAGGGAATCTGGTTGCCAATGCGGTCATCCAGAATACGTACCTGAAGATTTTTCCGGTTCATGAGGGGTCCTGTCGATTGTGGCACCGGGTACGCTTCGCTGAATCAGCGCGCGGCCTGACCAAGATGTTCGCCTATCATTGCCACGAGCTGCCGGGCAATGTTCGTTTTGCTGTCCGGCCCGATTGATGTCTGGCCACCCGGCCAGAAAACGGTTACCGCATTATCGTCACTGTTGAAGCCCAGACCCGGCGCGGAAACGTCGTTGGCCACGATCATGTTCAACTTCTTGCGTTGCATTTTATCGGTGGCGTAGCTGGCCACGTTGGTGGTTTCCGCGGCGAAACCCACGGTAAAGGGCGCGTCGTCACGCCCGGCAATGGTTGCCAGCGTGTCCGGGTTACGCACCAGCGAGAGCGCCATGGCCGCACTGGATTTCTTGATCTTGTTCCCGGCGCAGGTTTCCGGTCGGTAATCCGCGACGGCGGCCGTTGCGATAAACAGGTCGCAGCCTTCATCCACGGCACCCGAGGCTTCCCGCAGCATATCCTCGGCCGTTAACACCTGGCGCACCTCGACACCGGTCGGAGGCGTCAGCGCCACCGGACCACTGACAAGCACCACCCGGGCGCCAGCCCTGCGGGCGGCACTGGCCAAGGCATAACCCATTTTCCCGGAACTGTGGTTGCTTATGTAGCGGACAGGGTCGATGGGCTCACGGGTGGGGCCTGCTGTAATCACCACCGCCTTGCCGTAGAGCACTCCCGTGCGACCGTGTTCAAGGAGACCCAAAATAGCCTCCGGCTCCAGCATTCTTCCCGGCCCGGTATCGCCACAGGCCTGGGCACCCTGATCGGGGCCCCACAATTCGATCTGGGGGTCATCTGCCAGAAGCCTGATGTTTCTCTGGGTTCGGCCGTTGCGCCACATAGCCTGATTCATCGCCGGCACCACGGCAATAGGCGCCTCGGTTGCACAACAGACGGTGGTCAAAAGGTCGTCCGCCATACCCTGGGCCAGGCGGGCAATAAAATCCGCCGACGCCGGCGCAACCACCACCTGGCCGGCCCATTTAGCGAGTTCGATATGCCCCATGCCAGCTTCCGCCTCAGGGTCCAGCAAGGAGGTCCGTACCGGCTCGCCACTCAGAGCCTGAAACGTCAGTGGCGTCACAAAAGCCTCCGCTCCACGGGTCATGACCACTCGCACCTCATGGCCCGCCTTCTTCAGCTGGCGCACCAGTTCGGCGCTTTTATAAGCGGCAATACCACCGGTCACTCCCAGGAGGATTTGTCTGGCGGCCATAGGGGCTCCATTCGCGCATAACATGAAAGGCTTCTAAGATAGCATGCTCAGGCCGGAGCGACAGCCTGCCAGGCCCGGCAAACGTTTACCGATTGTTACTTTTTGAAGTAACCTTTGTAATCCAGAGATGCCCATCGCGGTGCGGGAAGCGCCCCGGGGCGGGACATAACCAACGCAAGGAAGCCAAGATGACAGATTCCACCTGGCCCACGGACGAACGTCCGCGGGAACGCCTGCTGGCCCATGGGGTACAAACCCTCTCCGACGCCGAACTGCTCGCCATATTTCTACGCACCGGCACCCCCGGCACGCCGGTTATGGCACTGGCACGTTACCTGATTGAAGAGTTTTCCGGGCTGCGGGGGCTGCTGACCGCCTCCCAACGCCAGTTCTGCAACGTCAAAGGTCTGGGAACGGCAAAATATGCCCAGGTGCAGGCGGCCGTGGAAATGGCCCGGCGGGTCATGGACGAACCATTGCGTCAGGGAGACCCCCTGCGCTCGCCCGAAGATACCCGCCGTTTCCTCACCAGTCGACTCGGCACCTATCCCCACGAGGTGTTCGCCGGCCTGTTCCTGGACAATCGGCATCGCGTCATCCAGTACCGTGAGTTGTTCCGGGGCACGATCGACGGCGCGGCCGTCTATCCAAGGGAAGTGGTGCGACAGGCCCTGGAGGACAATGCAGCGGCGGTCATTTTCGCACACAACCACCCCTCGGGCGTGGCAGAACCGAGCCAGGCTGACATTTCCCTCACCCGTCGGCTGAAAGAGGCTCTGGGCCTGGTGGATATCAGGGTTCTTGACCATATGGTTGTCGGCCATGGTGAGGTAATATCGCTCGCGGAACGGGGCATGCTGTAAAGCCCGCCGTATAACAGAACATGCCAAGGTCGGAAAAACGGCCAAATTTCCAACAAATTTTTGCGTTGGCGGGCAGGTTCTGGTATAAAAGCGTCCCTTTCTGGCGGCGTCTGGCGAGCAGCGTTCAGTTTAGAGGCGCGATTGGGAGCGTAATGCCCCCTGGGGGCCTGTCGGGCTTAAGGCCGCTTAGCAAGCAGAGACGCATTAAAAACGAATTCGTATTATTAAGACCATTGCTCAGGTCGGAGGCAAGTATGTCCAGAGTTTGTCAGGTTACCGGTAAGCGTCCGCTATCCGGTAACAACGTTTCCCACGCGATGAACCACACTCGTCGTCGTTTTCTGCCGAATCTGCAGAACCATCGTTTCTGGGTTGAGTCCGAGAAGCGTTTCGTGAAGCTGCGCGTATCCACCAAGGGCATGCGCATCATCGATAAAAAAGGCATCGACGCTGTGCTGGCCGATCTTCGTGCCCGCGGCGAGAAATTTTAAGGAGCCGCATCATGCGCGAGAAAATCAAGCTGGTATCATCAGCAGGCACTGGTCACTTCTACACGACCAAGAAGAACAAGCGTAACACGCCGGAAAAAATCGAGATCAAAAAATACGATCCGGTTGTCCGCAAACACGTTGCGTACAAGGAAGCCAAGATCAAGTAATTCCTGATCCGGCAGCCACAAAAAACCCGGCGCATTGGCCGGGTTTTTTGTGACTGCCTCTCCCGCTCAGAATTTCTCCAGATAACCCTCCGGTAACGCCACATCCATGGCGACAGGTAGGTGATCCGACATCGGATAGCTCACCACTTCCGAACGCCGGATCTCCAGCGAAGGGCTCACCAGAATATGATCAAGGGCTTTCTCTGGTCGCCAGCTTGGAAAACTGTGAGCAGTGCCTGGCAAGGGCACCAGATCGGTGTCCTTCAGGGGCGTCTGGGTAAGCAGTTGCTCGGCATGGGCGTTCATGTCTCCCATCAGAACCACGTGCCGGTAGTCGGCAATCAGCTCCCGAATGAACCCCAACTGACGCTGCTGGGCGGTTCTGCTGAGGGAAAGGTGCATCAGCACCAGCACCAGCGGATCATGCTCGGTTCCATAACGGGCCATGATGGCGCCCCGCCCCGGAATCAGACCCGGCAATTTATGCTCGGTAACGTCCAGGGGCCGGTAGCGGCTTAGCAGGCCGTTGCTGTTCTGGGCGATCTGCCCGAGGTTGCGGTTCAGCTGTTGGTACCAATAGGGAATGCCCGCCGCTTCCGCCAGGTACTGCACCTGGTTGATATAGCCGCTGCGCAGGCTGCCCCCGTCGCACTCCTGCAACGCCACCACGTCGTACCCGCGCAGCAGGGACGCAATTCGATCCAGGTTCTCGATGCGGTTGCGGTGAGGCAGTATGTGCTGCCAGCTTCGTGTGAAGTAGTGACGGTAGGACGAAGTATTGATACCCACCTGGATATTGAAGGTGAGCAGGCGGATGTGCCGTTGCGGTTCGAACTCCGGCACATGCCCGGTCCCGGAATGCGCACCCCTGGGCCCTCCGGCCGGCTTCAGGATGCCATTCAACTGTTTTCGGATATGCTTGTACTGCTTGTACATAGTGGCGGCCTCAACCGGCCGGCTGCTTTCTCTGTACTCGGCCCAGACTTGGTGGCGCAATGTTACTCCACCTCGCCCCGTTCTTTGGCGACAAGGTAGTCCACCACCTCCAGAACGGCCTTATGGCTGCCGGCCATGGATGCACTGACAGTGTACTTGCCATTAACCAGCATAGTCGGTGTTCCGGTAATCCGCGCGCCACGGATTTTCGACTGGGCTTTCTGCATGCGGGCGTTCACACCAAAGCTTTTGTAGGTGCGGATAAACTCATCCGGGTCGACGCCATAATCCGCCACAAAATCGGCCAGAGCTTCCGGCGTATTCAGGGGCCGGCGCTCACCAGCAAGTGCATCGAACAGGGCATCGTGCACCTTGTCCAGCTCACCCATGGCCTCAAGCGCATAAAAGGCGTAAGCGTGGGGCTCCCAGCTTCTTCCCAATGCCGCGGGAATCTTTACATAGTTGACGTAATCAGGGGCATTTGCCGCCCACTCCTCAACCAGGGGTTTAAACCTGTAACAGTGGGGACAGCCATACCAGAAGACTTCCGCCACCTCGACACCGGATTCGCTGTCGGTGCGTACCGGGTTATCCAACCGGTTGTAATGGATTCCTTCTTTCCACTCTGCGGCACTGGCCAGGCCAGCAGCGACAGTCAGTGCCATAAGGAGCAGGAAGGCCGTTCTGAGGGATCGAAACATGGAGAATCTCCGGTTATCTACAGGTCATTTTGAGAGGATTATGACTCAGCGTACCTGAAAAGTTCCACAGGTCGGCGGTTACAAAAACGAAAGACAACAAAAGACCCAGCGTACGGGGTCTTTTGTACAGTTGTTGCAGTTGTTGCAGTTGTTGCAGTTGTACAGTCCGGCGGTTTTAATTCAGGCCGGACACGTAGCTGGCAACCGCTTCGATCTCCGCATCGGTCAATTTGGCCGTCACACCCGCCATGATAGCCGCATTGGCACCGGTTGCGCGGGTTCCGTCCCGATAAGCCTTCAACTGCTTTATTACGTAATCCGCGTTCTGGCCACCCAGGCGAGGAAAGCCGCCTGGCTCGTTACCCCGCCCCCTTGGGTTATGACAACCGGCACACGCGGGCACACCGGAGGCCATGTTGCCACCCCGATACAGCGCCTTACCCTGATCAACCAGATCCGGATTGGCCTGACTGACGATCATTTCCTG
>JAXHUV010000023.1:0-7609 GCA_034189445.1 Pseudomonadota bacterium | reverse complement strand
GCCCCCTTGGGTTATGACAACCGGCACACGCGGGCACACCGGAGGCCATGTTGCCACCCCGATACAGCGCCTTACCCTGATCAACCAGATCCGGATTGGCCTGACTGACGATCATTTCCTGGCTGTCAAAATAGGCCGCCAGATCCTGCAGTTCCTGATCGGACTTGCCATCTAGCTGACCTGCCATTTGCGGAACCGCTCGGGTACCCGACTGAATGGCCATGAGCTGGTTGTGCAAATATGTTTCCCCCAGGCCCGCAAGCTTGGGATACGCCGCCATAATCGGCTTCTGGCCACCCTGGCCATGGCAACTGGCACATACCGCTGCGTTCTGTTCGCCTGCCTGAGGATCTCCCGCCCCGTGGGCCACCGCTGTAAGGGCGACTCCGAGAACAACTCCTGCGATCAGTTTTTTCATGCTCGCTCCGCTTCTCTCATCTTTTAATGGGTATTCTTCTAATGGACATTCTTCGTATGCAACCGGCAGGCGCTGACCAGTCAGGCTCAAAACCGGGGCTGACAGCGGTCGCGCGCAGCGCGCCGCCCGGAATTGGTGTAGCATTATACATTAATCCCTGATAACTGAAATCCAAAGGAAAGCCAACCGCTGTGGACCCTGATCTGACGCAAAAAAGCCTCTCTTTTAACAGCGCCCGATTTCTCATCAGCGCTTCCCGCCTGGATGAATGCCCGCCCGATTCCGGTGCCGAAGTCGCCTTTGCCGGCCGCTCCAACGCCGGGAAATCCAGTGCCCTGAACGCGATCACCGCCAACGGCAAGCTGGCCCGAACCAGTAAGACCCCCGGGCGCACACGGCTGATCAACTTCTTCTCTCTCAACCGCGAGCACTGCCGCCTGGTCGATCTGCCCGGATACGGCTACGCCAGGGTCTCCAGGGACATGAAAGACGACTGGCAACAGCACCTGGGCCACTACCTGAATGAGCGGCGCTGCCTGCGCGGCCTGGTTCTGGTGATGGACATCCGCCACCCACTGACCGATTTTGACCAAATGATGGTGGAATGGTGCGAGCATAACAACCTGCCACTGATGATTCTTGCCACCAAGGCGGACAAACTGAAGTTCGGCCAGGCCAAAACAGCCCTGTTGGGCATTGCCAGGAATCTGAAAGCGTACACTTGCGTGGAACACCTGATCATGTTCTCCGCAACCTCAAAACGAGGCGTGGACGAATGCAGGGAGGCGTTGACCGGCTGGCTGGAAGGTAATCCCGGGGAAGAAAGCGCAACGATCTGAAAAGAAAAAACCGGCCCGCCAGATAGCAGACCGGTAAAACGTCAGGGTTTGCGACGTGCTAAAACCTGAGATCGCACTCAGGAGACGCAAGGAATGTCCGAATTCCCCACGTCACTCAATGTGATCACTGCTTTCGACGAAAGTTCCATAACAGATCGTTTCTTGATCAGATCTTCGGGTTTCACTTACACCGTGACACCCGGATCATTCCTGACGTGCAGTGCCGGGCGCGTGCAGTGCCGGGCGATAGTGTTCTCTCAGGGCCATCACGCGTTCGCGATACGCCGGCGTCAAATAGGGGATCTCCAGGGTCAGCACCTGGTAGATGCCCTGCTTCACCTCCGTGAGCGTAAGGCAAGCCGACTCCTCAGCCGCATGGGCCGTTTTCAGAAACGCCATCCAGTTGGTGATCACCAGCCAGACATTCAGCGACATGGCAGACCGCAGGTCTTCCTTCTGGGGTTCGATAATGCCCGCTTCCGCCAGCTTCTCGAAGATACCACCGATTGATGCCAGGCAGCGGTTGGTGAAATCGCGATAGCCCTGCCTCAGCCTCTGATCACTGTCCAGAAGGTGCTCCAGATCCCGGTGGAAGAACCGGAAGCTCCAAAGCCCATCAAAGACAGACTCCAGGTAGAAAGTCATGTCGTCCAGGGTCAGCGTCCGGTCTTCCGGAATGTCCAGGTAGAAATCCACCCACCTTTCGTACCCCAGGAAGATTTCGTAAATGATGTCGGACTTGTTGCGGAAGTGGTAGTACAGGTTGCCCGGCGAAATCGCAAGATGCGCCGCAATGTGGTTGGTGGTGACATTGCGCTCGCCCCGTTCGTTGAACAGTTCCAGGCTGGAGAGCAGTATTTTGTCTCTTGTTTTCATAGACCCGTCGGCGTTTGTTGTTATGCAATTCACAGATGGCCGGGCTCGCCAGCAGTCTGTCGGACTTAAGGCTGATGAGTATATACTCTAACAATACCTTCCTGCGCAAATTGGACACTTTTTCACCAGCCGTCCAATATCCGAAATGCCGGGCCGCTTATCAGCTCTGATCGAGGCCAAAAAGGAGAAAGCATCATGGAAACCGCCGTCCAGTTCACCAAAAGCAAGAAACAGGTCCGGCACACTCATCGTGTGTTTGAGGATCAGAAAAAGGCGTTTCGAAACAATCCCATGCCTTCACTGGCCGATCGGCAGGAGAGCCTGAAACGTCTCAAGCGGGTACTGCTGGACAACCAGGACCGGCTCCTGGATGCCATCGACCGGGATTTCAGCTGCCGCTCGAAAGACGAATCCCTGATTGCCGAAGTCATGCCGTCTATTCAGGGCATCAACTACACCCTGAAGCATCTCGGTAGCTGGATGAAGCCGTCAAAACGCCATGTTTCAGTCCTGTTCCAGCCGGCCTGCAACAAGGTCCACTATCAACCCAAAGGTGTAATGGGCGTGATCGTGCCCTGGAACTACCCCCTGTATCTGGCAGTGGGCCCGCTGGTCGCATCCCTGGCCGCGGGCAACCGCACCATGATCAAGATGTCGGAATACACGCCCCATACCTCGGCCCTGTTCAAGGAACTGATCGAAGCCAGCTTCCCGGAGGATCTGGTCTCGGTCATTAATGGCGAGGCCGATGTGGCTGCGGACTTCTCGTCGCGGCCGTTTGATCACCTGCTGTTCACCGGTTCCACATCCGTGGGCAAGCTGGTCATGAAGGCGGCAGCGGAGAACCTGACACCGGTCACCCTGGAGCTGGGGGGCAAATCCCCGGCCGTGGTTTCTCCGGATGTTCCGATGGAAGACGCGGCCCAGCGAATTGCCTTCGGCAAGGCGTTCAATGCTGGCCAGACCTGTGTGGCGCCAGACTACGTGCTGTGCCCAGCCGACCGGGTACAGTCGTTTGTCGACGAATTCCGCGACCGGTTTTCCGAGATGTATCCGAGCCTGCGGGACAACGACGATTTCACCGCCATCATCAATGAGCGGCAGTACGATCGTCTGCAGGGTTATCTGGAGGACGCCCGGGAGAAGGGAGCCGAGCTGATTGAGGTCAATCCTGCGAGGGAAAACATGAAAGACGGCACCCGCAAGATGCCGGTGACCCTGGCCCTTAAAACCACGCCGGATATGAAGCTAATGCAGGATGAGATCTTCGGTCCGATTCTTCCTGTCGTGAGTTACGGCAGCCTGGATGAGGCCATCCATTACATTAACGATCGCCCGCGGCCGCTGGCCCTGTATTTCTTCGGATACGACAAGACCCAGCAGCAGCACCTGGTGGATAACACCCATTCCGGTGGTATGTGTATCAACGATTCGCTGATGCACGTTGCCCAGGACGATCTGCCGTTTGGTGGCATCGGCGATTCCGGCATGGGTCACTACCATGGCCGCGAAGGGTTCCTGACCTTCTCCCATCACCGGGCCATTTTCACCAAGCAGAAGCTCAACAGTGGCAAGTTTGTCTACCCGCCCCATGGAACGACTGCGCATAAGATGGTTTATAAGTTGTTTATCCGCTAGCAGCCGCAATCGAAGGCGTTCCCGAAGGTCTCGGACGCACCTACAGGTAGCCAAAAAATGCTGCTATCCTTGGCCCTTGCGAAGAAAGGAGTTGTGCATGTCCAAAGTCATCTACCCGGGCACCTTCGACCCCATCACCAACGGCCACACCGACCTGATTGAACGGGCCGGCCGAATGTTTGATGAAATCGTCGTCGCCATCGCCTACAACCCCAAGAAACAGCCACTTCTCGACCTGGAAGAACGTTGCGAACTGGTCCGCCAGGCGACCGCGCATCTCTCCAATGTCAGCGTCATCGGCTTCAGTAACCTGCTGGCCGATTTCGTCCGTGAACAGGGTGCCACCGTGATCCTGCGTGGTCTCCGGGCGGTGTCGGATTTCGAATACGAATTCCAGCTGGCCGACATGAACCGCCGGCTCGCGCCGGAAGTGGAAAGCGTGTTCCTGACGCCGGCCAACCACCTGTCCTACATCTCCTCCTCCCTGATCCGGGAGATTGCGTCCCTGGGCGGCGATGTCTCGGAATTTGTCGATCCGGCGGTAGAGGCTGCCCTGAAAAAGAAGTTCAGCTGAAACTGAAGCCACAAAAAAGCCCCGGTCAACGGGGCTTTTTTGTGCCAGTAAACCAGGCTTCAAAGCAATGGCGGCAACGGAAACTCCACCCCGTTCACGTCCAGCGCGAGATCTTTCATACTGGCCTCCAGCACCAGCCGATCGCCTTTCCGGACCAACAATCCCTGTTTGATCAGAGGAGCCAGCTGCATCTGGAATTCCGGATATTCCTCCGCAAGCGCAAGTGGCAGGCTGAGACCCATTTCGCCGGTCAACTGCTGCATCACCATCAGCATCTCGCCCTTCTGATCCGCTGTCAGCTCCGGATGGGAAATACGGGCACTGCCCTCCACCAGACCTTCCGGAGTGGTTACGGTCAGTTCCGGGAAACCAGCCGAAAACCCGGCAGCGGCGAGATCACGTACGGCCGTGTTTACCTGCTGCATGGCTGCCATCTGTTGTTCGAACTGCCGTGGACCACCAGAGGCCTGGGTGATAGCCAGGGCCTGCAGCGATGACAGGCTCTCCGTCAACCTGCTCCAGGCCGCCACGTCCAGACCTGACAATGCGAACACCAGCCGTTGGGGACCATACCGTTCATCGGCCGTTGAAACGCCGGCGATCTCGAAAGCCAATCGCGAGTTCAGGCGTTCGCCATCATTGACCGGCTCACTGTTGCTGCGAACCGAGATCTTTTCGAGCGTGAACGGCGCTTCCGCAGTCGGTGTCACCGCAACCGAGTCCACCACAACCTCACCGGAGCCGGTCCAGACTCCGCCCGTGAGATGACTCATGGCCTGCTCCAGACGGAAGTCACTGATCCGAATATCCAGGTCCGGACCAGACAGGGTTACGGCTGGCCAGGCCACCAAGATATCCGCCTGCGAGCCCGCGTCACTGATCTCGATTCTTGCCTGGCCGCCACTCGATGCCAGGGTCTCCCCAGTATCCGCGTCAGTTACGCTCAGCTGAGGCGCTTCGAGCTCAAGCACTGCCGTACCCCAGAGACGGGTTTCCAGGGTCAGTCTTGGCTTCTCGCCGGAAAACCAGTCCATATCCCCTGAAGACCAGCCTCCCTCGGGCTCAAAATCCATCAGGCTGCCGGTTACCCCATGGCTTACAGTGGCGCGATAAGCAAACTGCCGGGATTCTCCGGTCTCCGGATTCTTCAGATTCACCGAACCATTGAGCTGGGCACCCAAAATGCCCCTCTGGTAATTATCGGTTTCCAGGCGAAGGAACGGTTGCGCGGTGTTCACCTCCGCCATTGCCTGCTGCCACTGCTGTTCAGTAACGTACCCCACGATCCAGGGCAGGCCACCGGCCACCGCCAGTACACCGGCGCCGGCAATCATCCATTTGGTATTCAAACGCATTCTCCAGTTCGGGAATCAGGTCTTTCCGGTCAGCCGTTCCAACAATACCAGTTGGGAAGCCAGGCGATCTTCGTCTGCTCCGGGCTGGTTCTGAATATAACTACCGTCCGGTTGCAGTACCCAGGACTGGCAATTATCGGCCAGGTAGGTATCCAGATCTTCTCTGACCCTGGCAGCCAGCTCGGGATCATCCAGGGGAAAGGCGGTTTCCACACGGCTGAGCAGGTTCCTCTCCATGCCATCGGCGCTGGAGCAATAGACATTGGGGTTCCCATTATTGCCAAAGTAATACACCCGGGTGTGCTCAAGGAAGCGGCCGATGATGGATCTGACCCGAATATTCTCGGAAAGGCCCGGCACCTCCGGACGCAGACAGCAGATACCGCGGATAATCAGATCAATTTTCACGCCGGCCTGGGAGGCCCGGTAAAGCGCCTTGATCAGTCGGATCTCCGTGAGCGCATTGAACTTGAAGATAATCCGGCCCTTCTCGCCATAGCCGGCTTCGCGCTCAATCAGGCTGAGCAGGCGCGAATGCAGAGTGAATGGCGAATGGAAAAGCTTCTTGATCTTCAGCGCCTTGCCCATGCCCGTCAGCTGTTGAAACAGCTTGTTGACGTCATCACCGATGGATTCGTCGCAGGTCATGAAGCTGTAATCGGTGTACAGGCGGGCATTAGCCGCGTGATAGTTACCGGTGCCCAGGTGCACATAACGACGCAACCGCCCCTCTTCGCGACGGACAATAAGGATCATCTTGGCGTGGGTCTTGTAGCCGACCACGCCGTAAACGACGATCACCCCGGCCTCCTGCAGACGACTGGCCAGCTCGAGGTTCTCAGCCTCGCTGAAACGGGCCCGCAGCTCGATGACGGCGGTAACCTCTTTGCCACGGCGTGCGGCATCCGCCAGGGCTTCAACGAGCTCCGAATCGGCCCCGGTACGGTAGAGGGTCTGTCGAATCGCCAGAACCTGGGGGTCCTTGGCGGCCTGGCGCAGCAGGTCCACCACCGGGCTGAAATTCTCGTAGGGATGCAACAGCAGAATCGGGCGTTTGCGGATGGCGTCGAACATTGATTCCTTGCTGCGGATCTGTTTGGGAATCGACGGCGAAAAACCGGAATAGGTAAGATCCGGCCGGTCCACCAGTCCACCAACGGCCATTAGCCGGGTCAGGTTCACCGGGCCATGAACCAGGTACAGATCCCGCTCGGTCAGTCCGAACTCCTTGAGCAGAAACTGGACCAGCTCTTCCGGGCAGTTATCAGCAACCTCGAGGCGCACACCATCACCAAACCGGCGGCTGAGCAGTTCACCACGAAGGGCTGAGGCCAGGTCTTCCAGATCGTCCTCAAGCTCAAGGTCGGCGTTACGGGTCAGCCGGAATTGATAGCAGCCTTTCACTTCCATGCCCGGGAAGAGTTCATCGGTATGGGCGTGGATCATGGATGACAGGAACACCAGATTATCGCCATCGTTACAGATTTCATCAGGCAATCGGACCAGACGCGGCAGCGAACGCGGTGCCGGCACAATCGCCATGCCGGTTTCCCGACCAAAAGCATCCTTGCCGTCCAGCTCAACTATGAAGTTCAGGCTTTTATTGACCAGGCGTGGAAACGGGTGTGACGGATCCAGCCCGATGGGGCTGACCACCGGCAGGATCTCTTCGTCGAAATAGGTGCGGACCCACTCCGCCTGTTCCGGCGTCCATTCCCGGCGCCGGACAAAGTGGATATTCTCCTGTTCCATCTCGGGAATAAGGACATTGTTGAGTATGTCGTACTGCTCGCGAATGTACTCGTGGGCAACCCGGCTGATTTCCGCCAGCGCCTGGTCCGGCATCAAGCCATCGGCACCGATGGTTTCACGGCCGTATTTCATCTGCTGCCGCAGACCGGCAACACGG